>JBFXEP010000238.1:0-5470 GCA_050179995.1 Hyphomicrobium sp. | reverse complement strand
GGCGTTGAGCGGCGGAAGGTTGCGGGTCATGGGTTTGCCGGCCATGGCGATATGTAACAAAAACTTACATGTGATGTAAAGCAACGGCGATTGTCCCGGCCGGCGGGTGAGCGCACTCTCTCCTCAACGGACACACCACGGAGATGCGCCATGCTTACCGCCATTGAAAGTTTCGTCGCCATTTTCGAGAAGCTTCTGATCGAACGGCCGCTGCGCCCCGAGAAGCCCTATTGGGCCGCGGCCAACGACAACCAGGAGGTCATCGAGGAAGACCTTCGCTGGACCAGCTATCGGTAAGTGAGGCCGACATTGGGCTGGATCTATCTGTTGCTCGCGGGCGTCCTCGAAGTCTGCTTCACGACCGCGATCCGCACCACGGACGGCTTCACGAAGTTGTGGCCAACCGTGCTCGTGCTCATCCTCGCTGCGATCAGCTTCACGTTCGTCGCGAAGTCCACGGCCACGATCCCGCTCGGCACCGCTTACGCGGTGTGGGGCGGGATCGGCGCCGCGGGTACGGCGGCGATCGGCATCGTCTGGTTCGGCGAGCCTGTCACGTTTCTGCGCCTCGCATTCCTGACGCTGCTCATCGCATCAATCATGGGACTAAAGCTCGTCACCGACTGAGCAGGCGGGGCACTGAGGCGCGTCGGCCGCCATCGGCGCGCCGCATGCCTCGCACATGACGTGCGTGCCGGGCTCGAGGCCGTGCTCGAGCGCCACGCGTCCGTCGAAGACGAAGCATTCTCCGCGCCAGCGGCTCTCCTCGGGCGGGACCGTCTCCAGATATTTCAGGATGCCGCCTTCGAGGTGATAGACCTCCGGGAAACCCTGGGCGAGGAGATAGGACGAGGCCTTCTCGCAGCGGATGCCGCCGGTGCAGAACATGGCGATGCGCCTGTCGCGCGCCGGATCGAGCTTCGCTGCGACGAATTCCGGGAACTCGGTGAAAGCGCGCGTCGCGGGGTCTATCGCGCCCTCGAAGGTACCGATGGCGACCTCGTAGGCGTTGCGCGTGTCGATCAGGAGCACGTCGGGCTCGGCGATGAGCGCGTTCCAATCCTCGGGCTTGACGTAGGTGCCGACCGCGCGCGCGGGATCGGCCTCGGGACGGCGCAGGGTCACGATCTCGCGCTTGAGCCTCACCTTGAGGCGGCCAAACGGCATCACGGCCGCGCTCGATTCCTTGCTCACGAGATCGGCGAAGCGCGGGTCGCGGCGCAGCTCGGCCAGCAGCGCGCGGATGCCATCTTCTGGGCCGGCGACGGTGGCGTTAATGCCTTCTGGCGCGATCAGGATGGTGCCCTTGATGGCGTGGGTTGCGGCAACGGCGAGCAGGCGGTCGCGCAGGGCCCCGGCATCGGCGATGGCGACAAATTTATAGAACGCTGTGACGGTGAGTTGCATCGAGGGCTTCTATATCCCGGCGAGCTTGTCGACGGCACGTTTCATGGCGTCGAACACGCCGGGCTCCGACATGGCGTGGCCCGCGCTCGGTACGATCTCGAGGCGACAGGCGGGCCAACGCTTCGCAAGCTCGAACGCAGCACGCGGCGGGCATAGGAGGTCATAGCGGCTCTGCACGATCACGCCCGGGATGTTGCCGAGGCGCGCGGCGCCGTCGAGCAGCGCGCCCGGCGCCAGGAAGAAATCCTTGGCAATGTAGTGCGCCTCGATGATGGGCGTCGGTGGGACGCGGCCGTTGCTCGGCATCGTGCCGGGAAGGGTGGTGGCGTGAGGCGCGAACTCGGACAGCGCGCGCTCGAAGGCGAACCACTGGCGCGCGGCCGGGTCGCGCGTCGCGGGATCGTCGCTCGTCAGGCGCGTGACGTAAGACGCGAGCGGATCGGCGCGCTCGGCTTCGGGAAGGGCGGCGACGAAATTCTCGTAGAGATCGGGGCGCAGCTCGGCCGGCGCGCGGCGGAAGGCCCAATCGACCTCCTCGACCGAGCCAAGAAAGACCGCGCGCAGGACCAGCCCGGAGACGCGCTCCGGAAAGGCCTCGGCGTAGGCGAGCGCCAATGTCGAGCCCCACGAGCCGCCGACGACGAGCATCTTCTCGAAGCCGACATGCTCGCGGATGCGCTCGATGTCCGCCACGAGATGCTGCGTCGTGTTGGCGTGCGTCGCGAGATAGGGATGGCTGCGGCCGGTGCCGCGCTGGTCGAAAAGGACGGCGTGGAAGCGCGCGGGATCGAACAGCAGGCGGTGGCTATGCTGCGCACCGCTCCCAGGTCCGCCATGCAGGAACAGCGCAGGGATGCCGCCTTTGGTGCCGACCTCCTCGACGTAGAGCCAGTGCCCCTCGCCGACCGCCAGCATCACGGCATCGAAGGGTCGCGGCATCTCGGCTGGCGGGTGCGTCGTCATCCGTTTGGGTGCTCCGTCATGCGCGCCGAGCGTGTGTCAGCTCGCGTGGGCATTCAAGTGCCTATTTTTCGGGCTTTAGTGCGCGGAACGCAGAGGACTATGCTGGCGTTGTATGTGGCTGAGAGGGTCATCACATGCTCATCACCTACGGCTTCGACATCGGTATCACGGTCGCGCAGACGACCCCGCTCATCGCTCTTCTCGATGTTCACGACACGCGCCGCGCCGACGTCATCTCGGAAGGTGACTTCATTACGCGACCAAGCGTGCCGGTCTCCATGTATCGCGATCAGTTCGGCAATGTCTGCCGCCGCATGGTGGCGCCGCCGGGCGACTTCTCCTTCACACTCGGCGGTACGATCACGGACTCGGGCGAGCCCGACTTCGTCGACTGGAACCTGCATGAGATCCCCATCGCCGAGCTGCCCGACGACGCTCTCGTCTACCTGCTCGGCAGCCGCTACTGCGAGACCGACCAGCTCAGCGAGATGGCGTGGGCGCAGTTCGGCGGCCTCAGGCCAGGGTGGTCCCGCGTGGCGGCGATCGTCAACTTCGTGCACAATCAGCTTACGTTCGGGTACCACTACGCTCGCGCCACGCGCACCGCCGCCGAGGCGTACCAAGAGCGTGTCGGCGTGTGCCGCGACTTCGCGCATCTCACCATCGCGCTCTGCCGGTGCCTCAATATCCCGGCGCGCTATGTCAACGGCTATCTCGGCGACATCGGCGTGCCGAAGGATCCGGCGCCGATGGATTTCAGCGCCTGGTGCGAGGTCTACCTCGGCGGGCGCTGGTGCACATTCGACGCACGGCACAACAAGCAGCGCACCGGTCGCATCGTGGTCGCACGCGGTCGCGATGCGACCGACGTGTCGCTGCTGCACACATTTGGAAAGCATACGCTCAAGTGGTTCAATGTGTGGACCGACGAGGTGACGGGAACGGACGTGCGCCCCTCGCCGGCCGCGGCTTAGGCGTTCTGCAAATCCAAGTCCCTCATCCGCCCCTTTCGGGGCACCTTCTCCCGTCCCGGGAGAAGGAAGCGGGGCTGCGTCCCGGCTTCGCTTTCCTCTCCCGGGACGGGAGAGGATGCCCGCCGTGAGGCGGGCAGGTGAGGGACTTATCGCATTGGAGCGCGTGAAGGTGCATCAGCGCCCCTCGCCGGCTGCGGCCTAGGCGTGCCCGTGCGTTTCAATTCGGGGCCGGCGCCCTGATGAACCCGAAATAGAAGCACAACAAGCACAGTATGAAGTGAACAGCCGACCGAATGCCGCTGCTCTGAGGCGTCGCCACGATATCTGTTCCCAGGATCGGCACCGCCACATCTGCAAGATAGAGATAGAACAGCACGCCTGAACTGACAAAGAAGGCACCCGCCAGGAACTTGCGAACTTCCCTACTCCGCCATGCGAAGAAGAGAGACCCGCCGGCCGCTACGATGCCTAGAACCGCATAGACGAGGATGATCACGGACAGCTCCTCCCGGATTGATGGCGCCGTGGTGATCGCCCAGATCGCTACACATCCAGGTTGGCGACGGTGAGGGCGTTCTCCTGGATGAACTCGCGGCGCGGCTCGACGACGTCGCCCATGAGCTTGGAGAAGATCTCGTCCACCTCGGACACGTCGCCGATCTTGACCTGAAGCAGCGTGCGCGCGTCGCGGTCGAGCGTCGTCTCCCACAGCTGCTCGGGGTTCATCTCGCCCAAGCCTTTGTAGCGCTGCAGCGAGAGGCCCCTGCGGCCGGCCTCGTAGATGGCATCGAGCAGCGTGCGCGGCCCGTGGATGGTCAGCGTCTCGGCCTTGCGGCGGAGCCTAGTGCCGAGGCCGTAGACCTCCGCCAGGTGCTTGCGCTTCTCGTTCAGGCGGCGCGCATCGAGGGAGGCGAGCAGCGCCCGGTCGAGCGCATGCGCCTCGGTGACGCCGCGGACCTCGCGGCGGAACAGGAAGCCGTCGTTGCCGTAGCTGCCCGACCAGCCCTTCTCCGTCTCCTCGGCGACCTCGTTCAGGCGCGCGGCGACCGTGCCGGCGGCGGCGTTGGCGGAGGCCGCGGACTGGATCAGCGCCGGATCGAAGGCGCCGGCGATGGCCGCCTGCTCGACGATCAAGCGGGAATAGCGCGAGTGGAGCTTATCGATGAGACCGACGATACCGCGGGCCTGATTGACAATGTCGCGCAGATCCTTGCCGGCACGCTCCTCGCCGCCGGCGACCAGCACGTTGTCCTCGAGGCCGCTGTCGATCAAATAGTCCTCAAGAGCGGGCTGGTCCTTCAGATAGGTGCTGCTCTTGCCGCGCTGGACTTTGTAGAGCGGCGGCTGGGCGATGTAGACGTGGCCCTTCTCCACCAGCTCCGACATCTGGCGGTAGAAAAACGTCAGCAGCAGCGTGCGGATGTGGGCGCCGTCCACGTCGGCGTCCGTCATGATGATGATCTTGTGGTAGCGCAGCCGCGAGAGGTCGAAGTCGTCGCGGATGCCGGTGCCGAGGGCGCCGATGATGTTGGTCACCTGCTCGGACGAGAGCATCTTGTCGATGCGCGCGCGCTCGACGTTGAGGATCTTGCCGCGGATGGGCAGCACGGCCTGATACTCGCGCTTCCTGCCCTGCTTGGCGGAGCCGCCGGCCGAGTCGCCCTCGACGATGAAGAGCTCGGTGTTGGCGGGATCGCGGTCCTGGCACTCGGCGAGGCCGCCGGGGAGGCGCAGACCATCGAGCGCGCTCTTCCTGCGCGTCAGCTCACGCGCCTTGCGCGCGGCCTCGCGGGCGAGTGCGGCCTCGACGATCTTGCCGACAATGGCCTTGGCCTCCTTCGGGTGCTCCTCGAACCAGGCCATCAACTCTTCGGCGACGACGCTCTCGACGACGGGCTTCACCTCGGACGAGACAAGCTTGTCCTTGGTCTGCGAGGAAAACTTGGGGTCGGGCACCTTGACCGACAGCACGCAGGTCAAGCCCTCGCGCGCGTCCTCACCCGAGAGATCGACCTTCTCCTTCTTGGCGATGCCGCTCTCGCCCGCGTACTTGTTGATGACGCGCGTCAGCGCGGCGCGGAAGCCCGCGAGATGCGTGCCGCCGTCGCGCTGCGGGATGTTGTTGG
>JBFXEP010000237.1:0-5508 GCA_050179995.1 Hyphomicrobium sp. | reverse complement strand
GCTCCGGGCTCTGCACGATGTCGGCGAAGTCGCGCACGGTCTTGGGATCGGAGATGTCGCGGCTCTGGGCGATGTTGCTCATCGTCAGGTGCTGCTCGATGAGCCAGACGACGGTGTCGGTCTCGGCGGGCGTGAGGCCCAAGCGCGGGCAGAGCTTGCTCGCGATCTCGGCGCCGACGAGCGAATGGTCCTCGATGCGGCCCTTGCCGATGTCGTGCAGGAACGCAGCGACGAAGAGCACGCGGCGGTTCTGGATGGTCTTGATCAGCTCGGTCGAGAGGGGAAGGTCGCTGTTCGCGGCACCGCGCTCGATGTCGGTCAGCATGCCGACTGTTCGGATCAGATGCTCGTCGACGGTGTAGTGGTGGTACATGTTGAACTGCATCATCGCCACGACGTGGCCGAATTCGGGGATGAAGCGGCCGAGCACGCCGGCCTCGTTCATGCGCCGGAGCGTCGCCTCCGGGTTCACGCGGCCGGTCAGGAGCTGCAGGAAAATGCGGTTGGCCTCGGGGTCGGCGCGCAAGTCGTCGTCGATCAAGCGATGCGAGTGGCGAAGCTGGCGGATGGCGTTCGGATGCAGGAAGGTGTCGGTGTTCTCGGCCTGCTGGAAGTAGCGGATGAGATTGACGGGGTCGCGCTTGAACACATCCGGGTCGGCGATGTTCATGCGCCCGTTGTCGACGCGGAAGTCGGTCCGCTCGCGGATCTGGCGGCGTGTCATCCAGGAGAGCGGATTGAGCATGTTCTCGAGGATGGGCGAGCTCTTCATCTGCTGGATCTCGAGCGCCGAGCAGAGAATGGTCGTGAGATCGCCGACGTCCTTGGCGACCAAAAAGTAGTGCTTCATGAAGCGCTCGACGGCGCGCAGGCCGTCCTTGTCGCGGTAACCGAGCTTCTTGGCCAGCACCGGCTGGATCTCGAACGACAACAGCTCCTCGGGGCGACCGGTGTAGAAGTGCAGGAAGCAGCGCACGGTCCACAGGAAGTTCTCGCACCTCCTGAAAGTTGCGGCCTCCTCCTTGGTGAAGATGCCTTTGGCCACCGTCTCGGGACCGACCTCGTGGCCGAGAAGATATTTCGAGAGCCAGTGCAGCGTGTGCAGGTCGCGCAGGCCGCCCTTGCCGTCCTTGATGTTGGGCTCGACGCGGTAGCGGCTCTCGCCCGCGCGGCGGTGACGCTCCGTGCGCTCGGCCATCTTGGCATCGATGAAGGCGCGCTCGGAGCCGCGGATCACCTCATCGCGGAAGCGCTGATCGAGCTCAGCGTAGAGCTGCGCGTCGCCGTGGATGAGCCACATATCCAAGAGCGACGTGCGGATGGTGGTGTCGCCCTGGGCGAGCTTCAGGCACTGATCGACGGTGCGCGTCGCGTGCCCGACCTTGAAGCCGAGATCCCACAGCACATAGAGCATGTACTCGGCGACGCTCTCGCCCCACGGCGTCTGCTTGTAGGGGAGGAGGAACAGGAGATCGATGTCGGAGCCGGGAGCCAGCATCTCGCGCCCGTAGCCGCCGGTGGCGACGACCGCCATGCGCTCGGCGTCCGAGGGATTGGTGGCGCGATAGACGAAGGTGACCGTGTAGTCGTAGAGGAGCCGCACCAGCTCGTCCTGGAAGCGCGCCAATCCTTTTGCGCAGCGGCGGCCGTTGCCGTCGGCCTCGAGCTGCAGCCGCGCCGTGCCGCGGGCCGCCTTGACCAGGGTCTTCAGGCGCTCGACGACGGCGGGCCGCGCCTCGAGCGCGCTGCCATGCGAGCCGACCAAAGCTCTGAGTTGATCGCGAAGCTCCGCTGAATCGAAGTAGGGCGCCGGCGGGAACTTGGATGTGTCCATGCCCCGACCATAGGGGATCGGCTGCGTGGCTGCGACAGCGGTCATTTTCCGGCTCCGTCCGTGCGCAGCGCTTTGAGCCGATAGAGGGCGTCGAGGGCGGCTTTAGGTGTCATGTCGTCGGGGCCTAGGGCATCGAGCGCGGCCTCGAGCGGCGAAGGACCTGCTGGTGTGCCCGCGCTCGCGGGACGCGCGGCTGCGAACAGCGGCAGCTCCTCGAGCGTGCCGCCGGACTGGCCGCGGCGGCGGTCCGCTTTCTCCAGGAGGCCGAGCACCTCGCGCGCGCGGGCGACGACCGGGGCCGGAAGGCCGGCGAGCTTGGCCACCTGAATGCCGTAGGAGCGATCGGCGGCGCCCGCCTTGACGCGATGCAGGAAAACGATCTCGTCGCGCCATTCCTTGACGTCCATGGTGACGTTGGCGAGCGAGGCGAGGCGGCCGGCAAGCGCGGTCAGCTCGTGATAGTGGGTGGCGAAGAGCACGCGCGCGCCGCTTTCCTCGTGCAGGTACTCGACGGCGGCCCAGGCGATGGAGAGACCGTCGAAGGTCGCCGTGCCGCGCCCGATCTCGTCGAGGATGACCAGCGAGCGGGCGGTGGCCTGGTTCAAAATGGCCGCCGTCTCGACCATCTCGACCATGAAGGTCGAGCGTCCGCGCGCGAGATCGTCGGCGGCGCCGACGCGGCTGAACAGGCGATCGACGACGCCGATGTGCGCCTCGGCCGCCGGCACGAACGATCCCATCTGGGCGAGGATGGCGATGAGCGCGTTCTGGCGCAGGAAGGTCGACTTGCCGGCCATGTTGGGGCCGGTGACGAGCCAGACGCGGGCGTCAGGCATTTCTTCGAGTGCGGCGGCGCGTGTGGGGCCGGGGCGGCCGAGCACGCAGTCGTTGGCGACGAAGGGCGAGCCGTGGGTGCGCCGCAGGGCCTGCTCGACCACCGGATGGCGGCCGGCGCGGATCTCGAAGGCGCTGCCCGCGTCGATCGCGGGGCGTGCGTAGCGTTCGTGGTGGGCGAGATGGGCGAGGGCGGCGGTGTGGTCTAGCTCGGCCAGCGCAGCGGCGATGTCCGAGAGCGCACGCTCCTCGCGCGCGACGGCGGCGGCGAGCTCGTTGAATATCTCCTGCTCGATGGCGAGCGCACGGTCGGCGGCGGAGGCGATGCGGCCCTCGATCTCGGAGAGCTCGGGCGTGGTGAAGCGCATGGCGTTGGCCATGCTCTGGCGATGGCGGAAGAGATCGGCATGCGGCGGCTCGGTCAGCGGCCTGGCGTTGGCCTGCGTGACCTCAATGAAGTAGCCGAGGATATTGTTTTGGCGCACCTTGAGCGTCTTGATGCCGGTCATCTCGACGTAGCGCGCCTCGAGCCCGGCCATGACACGGCGGCTGTCGTCGCGCAGCGCGCGCGCCTCGTCGAGGGCGGCGTGGAAGCCTTGGCGCACGAAACCGCCATCTCGCTTCAAGTGCGGCGGCTCGTCGACGAGGGCGGCGGAGAGGGTTGCGAGCAGGGCCTGGCCGCGGCCGTCGATACGCCGCAGGAGGTCCGCAAGCTCGCTCGGAAGGCCGACGCCTTTCGCCTTGGCGGCAAGGCGTTTCGCCGCTTCTGCGGCGGCGGTCAGGCCCTGGGCGATGCCCGCGAGGTCGCGTGGCCCGCCGCGTCCGAAGGCAAGGCGAGCGACGGCACGCGCGAGGTCCGGCGCGCCTTTCAGCGTCTCGCGGACGGCGTCGCGCAGCGGCTCGCCCTCGACCAGGAACGCCACGGCGTCGAGGCGCGCGTTGATGGCGCGCGGATCGGTCAAGGGCGTGGCGAGGCGCGCGGCCAGCTCACGCGCGCCGGCTCCGGTCAGCGTGCGGTCGATGGCGTCGAGCAGGCTGCCCGCCTTGTCGCCCGAGGTGGAGCGCGTCAACTCGAGGCTGGCGCGGCTCGCGGCATCGATGACGAGGGCGGCGCTTGTGCCGACGCGGCGCGGGGCGCGCACGACCGGCTTCCTGCCGATCTGGGTCAGGTCGACGTAGCGCAGAAGCGCGCCGATCGCCGCCAGCTCGGCGCGGGTGAAGGCACCGAAGGCACCGAGGTCGGCGACTCCGAGGCGGGCTTTCAATTGGCGCTCGCCGGCGAGGCTGTCGAAGGAGGCGGACGGGACGGGCGTGGCCGCGGCGCCGGCGCGCGCGATCCAGGCCTTGAGGTCAGCATCTGCAAAAAGCGCGTCGGAGAGGACCACCTCGCTCGGGGCGAGGCGCACAAGCTCGCCGGGGACGTCGCATCCCTCAACCTCGCCCACCTCGCATTCGCCGGTCGAGATGTCGAGCGAGGCGAGTGCAAGCGTCGCGCCATCGGCGAGGGCCGAGGTGCCATCGCCGCCGGGGGCGCGGAAGATCGCCGTCAGGTAGTTGCGGCTCCGCGCATCGAGCAGCGTGTCCTCGGTCAGCGTGCCGGGGGTGACGAGGCGGACAACATCACGGCGGACTACGGCCTTGGCGCCGCGCTTGCGCGCCTCGGCCGGGTCCTCCAACTGCTCGCAGACGGCGACGCGGTAGCCCTGCCTGATCAGGCGCTGCAGGTACTCGTCGGCGCGGTGAATGGGCACGCCGCACATGGGAATGTCTTGGCCCTGGTGCTTGCCGCGCTTGGTCAGCACGATGCCGAGCGCCTGGGAGGCGATGACGGCATCCTCGAAGAAGAGCTCGTAGAAGTCGCCCATCCGGTACCAGAGGAGGCTCGCCGGATTGGCGGTCTTGATCTCGAGGAACTGCGCCATGGAGGGCGTCGCCTCGATGGCAGGCTGCGGCACGGCTGCGGGCTCCGGCACAGCGGCGTGAGGTGTCGCCTCCGGCGTCACCTCCGGCACGTCGTCGTGCACAGCCTCCTCGCTCCGCTGCCGCTTGGGCCTCGCCATGCGTCGTCTATCCCTGGTTCCCCGGCAACGGATAGCCGGTCGGGGACGGGAAGGGAAACCCCCCGGAGGACAAGCCGGGGAAAAAGCGCAGGGGATGCTGGTTTTCCAGGGCCTTCAGGCGCCGAGCTTCCTTCCGCCCGGGTCGCTCGTGGCTGGCTTGCGTAGGCCCCGACCTACGTCGGGGTGACGTTGACGGCAAGGGAACGGCCAAGGCTGAATGACCTTCGGGCGCTCGATAAGTCCCTCATCCGCCCCCTTCGGGGGCACCTTCTCCCGTCCCGGGAGAAGGAAGGGGGGCTTGCCGGGCTAGAGTCTTTCCGCTTTTCATGGACTCGCGGAAAGCCTCTAGGTCCTTGTCTTGTCGTGCTTCTTATCGGACTTGGTTGCTCGCATGGCTTCGCCATGACCGGTTCCCATCCCCGGATCAAGTCCGAGGACATGCTTTTCCGGAAGCACTCTAAGCCTCGACGGCGACGCGGCTTTTGAGCTCGTCGGGGGCGCCGAAGTGGCCGAAGTAGCGCGGGTCGATGTTCTCGACCGGCATGACGATCAGAACGTCGACGGTGCCGAACTGGCGGTCGATGACGGCGCCGTCGCCGACGAACGCGCCGAGGCGGAGATAGCCCTTGATCAAGGGTGGCAGCGCCTTCAAAGCGGCCTTGGTGTCGATCCTGTCGCGCGGGATGCGGTCCATCGGCACGAAGAGGCGGTCGCGGGCGCGGCAGCGCCACTCGGCCGGGGCGAGCGCATGGTGATGCAGGAAGCTCAGCGCCATGGCGT
>JBFXEP010000236.1:0-5520 GCA_050179995.1 Hyphomicrobium sp. | reverse complement strand
ACCGGGCGGGCGCGTGACGCAGCAACGCGGCGAGCCGGTCATGGTGACGACGCAGAGCGCCAAGACGACGATCTACTACACGCCGTATCAGCCACGGTTCGTGCCGCTCTACGACGGCACCGGGTTCGTCCCGACGGATATCGGCGGGGAGCTGTCTCAGGCCACGACCGACACCACCAAGAGTCCCGCGGCGGTCGCCAGCAACTCCAACTACGATCTCTTCGTCTGGAACGACGGCGGCACGTACCGCTGCACGCGAGGGCCGGCATGGTCCTCCGGCTCGTCGCGCGGCACCGGGGCAGGCACCACAGAGCTCGAGCGCGTCGCGGGTGTTCTGGTCAACAAGATCGCCATCACCAACGGCCCGGCAGCGCAGCGCGGCACCTACGTCGGCACCGTGCGCTCGAACGGCTCGGCGCAGATCGACTGGATCATCTCCGGCACGGGCGCAATGCTCGGCGTGTGGAATGCCTACAACCGCGTACCCGCATCCGCACAGAATTTCTTCACGGCCACCCGCTCGACGACCAGCACGTCGCTGGTCGAGCTGAACTCGGAGATCCGCATCGGGTTCGTGACCGGGGACGTCGCCATGGGGCTAGCGGCCTTCGAGGGCTACTCCGCGATCGGCGCGGCCGTCGGCATTTCAGCCATCACACTGGACGGCGCGGGCTCGTCGCAGGCGTCGCAGGCGTACAGCGCAAACCAGGCATCGCCGACCGGGGGGCCGATCGCGATCGCGACGCCGGGGTTTCACTACGTGACGCTCATGGCTGCGACGAGCAGCGGCGCGGTCACGTTCTACTACAACAGCGCCGACGCGATCTCAGCGGCGTACCCGTCTCGCATCTGGTTTTCCATGGAGGTGTAATGTGGCGACGAAACACCTCGGTCCAACGTTCGCCGATGCCGTGGTGGCGAGCGAGCTTCTTCGAGGCGCGCCCTTCACGTGGGGTAGCGATGGCGACATCGGCGGGCGCGAGACCCTGACCACGGAGCAGAACGCGGCGCTCGACGCGCTGATCGCTGCGCACGATCCGGACGCGCCGGTCGTGCCGCAGGCCGTGACGCCCTACCAGGCGCGGCGCGCACTCGACGCCGCCGGACTGCGGGACGCGGCGGAAGCGGCCATTGCCGCCGCGGACTACGACGTGCGCGACGCCTGGGAGTATGCGCTCACGATCGAGCGCAACTCGCCGTTCATCGCGGCGCTGGCGCCAGCGCTCGGACTTTCGAGCGAGCAGATCGACGCGCTGTTCATCGCGGCGGCAGCGTACTAAGCGCTGCATCGGCGTTCAGGGGTTGTGGGATGGAGGGTATCGCCTCGATACCCCCTGAACGGGTATGGTGCCCAGAAGAGGACTCGAACCTCCACGCCTCGCGGCGCTAGTACCTGAAACTAGTGCGTCTACCAATTCCGCCATCTGGGCATGCAGGCTGGCCTGCGGGCGACCTGAGTTACGGGGAGAGGCCCGGCTTGTCAATCGCGTGACAGAAAATGGTCTCCCGGAGCGGCGTTGCGTCTCCGCCGCAGGCGAAGTCCCGCGCCTCGGGGAGAGTTTTGGGCTGGCCACGGTTCGGGCGCTTGGGCTAGATGCTTCAGGGCGCGCCGTGGCTCGTGGTCCCACTTTTTCGGAGCCGGCGCGACACTCTTGGTACGGGGTCCGAGAGCGGAGGGCGGCATGGTTGAACGCATCAGCTACGAGATTGCGACGGTTTTCGGGGGATCGGGGTTCGTCGGCCGCTATGCCGTGCGCGCGCTCGCCAAGGCCGGCTACCGCATCAGGGCCGCGTCCCGGCGTCCCGATCTCGCGGGGTTCCTGCAACCCATGGGCAATGTCGGGCAGGTGCAGCCGGTACAGGCGAACCTGCGCTATCCCGACTCGGTGCGGCGCGCCGTCGAGGAGGCGCATGTGGTCGTCAACTGCGTCGGGCTGCTCGCCAGCGGCGGGCGGCAAACGTTCCAGGCCGTGCATGTCGAAGGGGCGCGGGCCGCGGCGCGGGCGGCGCGTGAGGCGGGTGCGCAGCAGTTCGTGCACATCTCGGCGATCGGCGCCTCCGCAAAATCGCCCGCGCGCTACGCACAGACGAAGGCCGCAGGCGAGGCGGCGGTGCTCAAGGAGTTTCCCGGGGCCATCATCCTCCGGCCTTCGATCGTGTTCGGCCCGGAGGACGAGTTCTTCAACCGCTTCGCGGCCATGGCTCTGGTGTCGCCGGTGCTGCCGCTGATCGGCGGGGGGAAGACACGCTTCCAGCCGGTCTATGTGGGCGACGTCGCGAGAGCGATTGCGGCGGCGGCGCGCGGAGAGGGGGAAGCCGGTACTGTCTACGAGATCGGCGGGCCCGAGGTGTTGGCGTTCCGCGAGCTCCTCGAGCGGACGCTCACGTATGCGGGGCGCGAGCGCGGCTTCATCTCGCTGCCGTTCTGGCTCGCCAAGCTGCAGGCGTTGCTCACCTGGCCGCTGCCGAACTCGCTGCGTCCGCTGACCGTCGACCAGGTGCGGCTGCTCCAGCGCGACAATGTCGTCAGCGTCGCGGCGAAGAAGGAGGGACGCACGCTGGCCGGGCTCGGCGTCACGGGCGAGGAGACGATCAGCGCCATCGTGCCCGGCTACCTCGAGCGCTTCAGGCCGAGAGGCCAGTATTCGCACTACCGCGGTTAGACACAGAGGGGGCACCGCATGGCGGCAGCGCGCGGAACACCAGTAGCTCGTCTGCTCAAGATGCGCTCGTTCGGCACGATCGGCGTGCTGGCGGTGGCGGCGTTCTACATCGCGTGGCCGCTTTATGCGGGCTACGAGATCAAATCGTCGCTCGACACGCAGAACGTCGAAGGGCTCAACGCGCATGTGGACTTTCCGAGCGTGCGCATTTCGCTCAAGCCCGCCGTGACCGCGAAGGTGGAGCAGGTGGTGACGGACGCGCTCGGCCGCGCGGGACGTGCGGGCGGCGCGCTCGCGGAGCGGCTCAAGGCCGAGATCCTGCCGCGCATCGTTGACGGCGTGCTGGCAACGCTCGTCACGCCGGAGATGATGATCCGCATCCACGCGAGCGGGAAGAGCCTCAAGGAGGCGCTCGATGGTCTCGTGATCGAGCAGGCGTCGGCGACGCAGGGGTTCGGGGGCATGCTGGTCGTGCCGCCGGAGGGAGAGGCCGCGGGCTCGCAGAGCAAGCTAGAGGAGATCGCGGGCAAGCTCGGCATCGATACCAGCAAGGTGTTCGGCGGCACCGTCAGCAAGGCCGCAGAGCCGGTGGTGGCGCCGCCGCCTTCGTCCGCATTGCCGGCCGTGGGCGACGGCAAGAACCGTCCCAAGTACGGCGTCGGCAACATCAAGCACTTCTCGGTCAGCGGGCCGCTCGCGCTGTCGATCGGCGTGTCGCGCGATGCGAGCACGAGAAAGCCCGAGCTCACCGCCGACCTCTCGTTCGTGGACGGGTCGTGGAAGCTCACTGGGCTCGTGCCGGAGCCTTAGCTCAAGATTATTTGTGCCTTCGGCGACTCTTGCGCTGGGTTCCGGGTCTTGCTCGCATGCGCTCGCTTCGCCCGGAATGACGATTGCAGCGCGCCTACGACGTCGCGGCGCGGCATTCCTCGTCGGCGGGGAGCGGGTCGCAGGAGGGCTGCCCGACGCATGTCTCGAACGCGCGGCGCAAGTCGCTCGTGTAGAGGCCGTCGATGGGGCCATTGTAGACGCCCGCCGCCTCGAGCCCGCACTGGTAGAGCTTGACCAGATGCTCGCCGCCGAAGTGCATGGCCTGCTCGTAGTCACGCATGGCCGCCTGCCGCTCGCCGAGCGCCTGGCGGATATGGGCGCGCGTGTCGTGCGCATGCGGGCTCGACGGCGCGAGGCTCAGCGAGCGCTCGACGTCGGTCATGCCCTCGGAGAGACGGTTGAGCTTGAACAGCACCCAGGCCCGGTTGTTGAGTGCCATGGACGAGGTCGGGTCGAGCCTGATGGCCATGTCGTAGTCGCCGACGGCGCGCGGCAACGCACCCTTGAGCGCATAGGCGAGCGCGCGCATGGCGTAGGCGAGGCTCTTGGTGCCGGCATCGAGGGCCGGGTTGTCGATTAGCGCCGAGCAGCCGGCGATGCGCCGCTCGTTGTTGTCGCTGAAGCATTCGGCGATGGTGTTGGAGGAGGCGCCGGAGGAGGCCACACACGCGACCATGAGGGCGGCGAGCGCCACCATCAAACGCCGTGCGAGCCTGTCCAACCCTCGGAGCGTCATCGGTAACCATCGGGTTCTGCTCCCCAAACGGGCGGGGAGACGTATATGATAGCATGAATGATAGGCCGTGGACTGGCCGCAATTGCGGCAAAGCTGGTTAGCGGAGATGGTCGGCACCCCAATGAAACGCGTGCTTTTGGTGATCGGCGGCGGCATCGCTGCCTACAAGTGCCTGGACCTCATCCGGCGCCTCGCGGAGCGCGGCGTCGGTGTGCGCTGCGTCATGACCAAGGCGGCGCAGGAGTTCATCACGCCGCTCGCGGTGGGTGCGGTCAGCAACGAGCGCGTGGCGACCGACCTCTTCGATCTCGAGGGGGAGCGCGAGATCGGGCACATCCGGCTCGCGCGCGAGGCGGACCTCGTCGTGGTCGCGCCGGCGACGGCCGATCTTCTCGCGCGCATGGCGCAGGGGCTCGCCAACGATCTAGCGACGTCGGTGCTGCTCGCCACGCGCGCGCCCGTCCTCGCCGCGCCGGCCATGAACCCGGCCATGTGGAGCCACAAGGCAACGCAGCGCAACGTGCGCCAGCTCGAGGCTGACGGGGTGCAGTTCATCGGCCCCAACGCCGGCGAGATGGCGGAGAAAGGCGAATCGGGCGTCGGCCGCATGGCGGAGGTGCCCGAGCTCGTGGAGCGGATCGAGACGCTGCTCGCGGGCGAGGGCAGCGGCAGCGGGTTCGGATTCATAGCGGTTGCGGCGTCGCGCGGTCGCGCGCTGCTCGCGGGGCGTCACGTGCTGGTGACAAGCGGGCCCACGCACGAGCCGATCGACCCCGTGCGCTACATCGCCAACCGCTCGTCCGGCAAGCAGGGGCATGCCATCGCCGCCGCGGCGCGCAGGCTCGGGGCGCGCGTGACGCTCGTCTCGGGGCCAGTGAAGATTCCCGATCCCGAGGGAGTCGAGGTGCGCCACGTCGAGACGGCGCGCGAGATGCTGGCTGCGGTCGAGGAGGCGCTGCCGGCCGATGTCGCGGTGTTCGCCGCCGCGGTCGCCGACTGGCGCGTGGCGGAGCCCGGGCGCGGCAAGATCAAGAAGGCGGCTGGCGCGGCGCCGCCGTCGCTGGCGCTGATCGAGAACCCCGACATCCTGCAGACGATCGCCGCACTCGGCGCGCGGCGGCCAGGGCTCGTGATCGGCTTTGCGGCCGAGACGCAGGCGCTGGTCGAGAACGCCAAGCGCAAGCGCAAGGCCAAGGCGGTGGACTGGATCGTCGCCAACGACGTCTCGGAGGAAGCGGGCGTGTTCGGCGGCGAGCGCAACCACGTGCACCTCGTGACGGCCGACGGCGT
>JBFXEP010000235.1:0-5526 GCA_050179995.1 Hyphomicrobium sp. | reverse complement strand
GCCGCGCGCGCCCTCGGCCTCGAAGTCGACGAAGCGGCGCACATTGAGCTTGGCGAGCGCGCGCTCGTATTGATCGAGCGGATGGCCGGAGAGGAAGAAGCCCACGGCCTCGAACTCCTTCTGCAGCTTCTCCATCGGCGTCCAGGCTTCGGCGGGCCTGAGCTTCAGGACGACCGGGGCGGCGCTGGTCTCCATGCCGCCGAGCAAGCTCCCCTGCCCGGTCTGCTCGTCGTCTGCCTTGTTGCCGGCCTCGGTCATCATCTGCTCGACGTTGCCATGGACGAGCGCGCGATTGGGTTCAAGCGCATCGAACGCGCCCGCCGCGGCAAGCGTCTCCAGTGCGCGCTTGTTGACGGCCTTGGTGTCGAGGCGGCCGGCGAAATCGGCGAGCGAGCGATACGCGCCATCGCGCGCGCGGCGTGCAACGATGGTTTCGACCGCGCCGGCGCCGATGTTCTTCAGCGCGGCCAGCGCATAGCGGATGGCGCCGCGTGGCTCTTGTTCCCTTTCTCCGTTCTTGACGGGGAGAGGGGCAGAGGCTGGCGCTGCGACAAGTTTCTGCCCCTCACCCCGTGAAGGACGGGGAGAGGGGGAAGGCGGGGGAGCCGCCAGAAACTCCACGCCCGATTCATTGACGCAGGGCGGCAGAACCGTGATGCCGCTCTTGCGGGCCTCGGCGGCGAACATGGCGAGCTTGTCGGTGTTGCCGGCGTCGAGCGTCATGGAGGCGGCGAGGAACTCCTCGCGGAAATTCGCCTTCATGTAGGCGGTGTGGTAGCTCACGAGCGCGTAGGCGGCGGCGTGGGACTTGTTGAAGCCGTAGCCCGCGAACTTGTCGACCAGCACGAAGATGTCGACGGCGTCCTTCTTGCTGACGCCGTTCTTCAGGGCGCCCTCGACAAAGCGCGCCTGCTGGGCCGCCATCTCGGCCTTGTCCTTCTTGCCCATGGCGCGGCGCAGGAGGTCGGCGTCGCCGAGCGAGTAGCCGGCCATCACCTGGGCGATCTGCATCACCTGCTCCTGGTAGATGATGACGCCGTAGGTCTCGCGCAGAATGCCCTCGAGCATCGCGTGCAGGCAGTCGACCGGTTCCTCGCCGTGCTTGCGGTTGATGTAGGTCGGGATGTTGTCCATGGGGCCGGGGCGGTAGAGCGCCACCATGGCGATGATGTCCTCGAAGCGGTCGGGCTTAAGACGCTTCAAGCTCTCGCGCATGCCCGTGCTTTCGAGCTGGAACACGCCCGCCGTATCGGCCTTGGCGAGGAGGTCGTAGGACGGCTTGTCGTCGAGCGGCAGCGCGAGGAGGTCGATGTCGATGCCGCGTCCGCGTTTTACGAGATCGACGGCCTTGGTGAGCACGGTCAGCGTCTTCAAGCCGAGGAAGTCGAACTTCACCAGCCCCGCTGCCTCGACCATCTTCCAGTTGAACTGGGTGACGGGCATGCTGGACTTCGGATCGCGGTAGAGCGGCACCAGCTCGTCGAGCGGGCGGTCGCCGATCACCATGCCGGCAGCGTGCGTGGAGGCGTGGCGATAGAGGCCTTCGAGCTTCTGGGCGATCTCGAGCAGGCGGGCGACGAGCGGATCTTGGTCGCGCGCTTCCTGCAGCTTGGGCTCGCCGTCGATGGCCTCGGGCAGCGTCACGGGATTGGCCGGGTTGTTGGGGATCAGCTTGCAGAGGCCATCGACCTGACCGTAGGGCAACTGCAGCACGCGCCCGACGTCGCGCAGCACGGCGCGCGCCTGCAGCTTGCCGTGGGTGATGATCTGCGCGACGCGGTCGCGGCCATACTTGCCCTGGACGTAGCGGATGACCTCGTCGCGCCGGTCCTGGCAGAAGTCGATGTCGAAGTCCGGCATCGAGATGCGCTCGGGATTGAGGAAGCGCTCGAAGAGCAGTCCAAAGCGCAGCGGATCGAGATCGGTAATCGTGAGCGACCACGCCACCAGAGAGCCCGCGCCCGAGCCGCGGCCCGGCCCCACGGGGACGCCGTTGGCCTTGGCCCACTTGATGAAGTCGGCGACGATCAGGAAGTAGCCCGGGAACTTCATGCGGGCGATGATGTCGAGCTCGTAGGCGAGGCGCCTGTCGTAGTCCTCGCGCGTGAAGCCGTCCGCGAGCGGGTTTACTGCAAGGCGGGCGCGGAGCCCTTCCGCAGCCTGACGCTTGAGCTCGGCCTCCTCCGCCGCGGATTGATCTCCATTCGGGGCATCCTTGGCGGCAACGAAGCGCGGCAGGATCGGCTTGCGCGGCAGCGGACGGTAGGCGGCGCGCTGCGCGATCTCGACGGTGCTTGCGAGGGCTTCCGGCAGGTCGGCGAACAGCGCCGCCATGGCCTCCGCGCTCTTGAAGTAGTGCTCGCGCGTGACGCGGCGGCGGTTGTCCTCCGTCACCACGCGGCCCTCGGCGATGCAGAGGAGCGCATCGTGCGCCTCGTAGTCGTCGGGGCTCGCGAAGTAGACCTCGTTGGTGGCGACGAGGGGGATGCCGAGATCGTAGGCCAGCGCGATCAGCTCGCGCTCGATCTCCTCCTCGGACTTGAGCCCGTGCCGCTGCAGCTCGACGTAGAGGTTGCCGTTGAAGACACGGTGCAGGCGCTCGAGCCGTTCGCGGGCGAGGCCCGTCTGTCCCTCGGCGAGGGCGCGGCCGATGGGGCCATCGGGTCCGCCGGTCAGTACGATCAAACCGTCGCGATGCTCTTGCAGGGCCTCGAGCCTGATGTGCGCCGGCTCCACTGGATCGGGGAGCAGGAAGGCCTGGCTCGCGAGCTTGATGAGGTTGGCGTAGCCCTCGGGACTGGAGGCGAGCAGCGCGAGGGGGCCGGCCGGGCGCACGGGCGGCGCGTTCTGGCCGAGGCGCTGCGGTGTGTTGGCCTCGGACGCGGCGCCGTCGCCGAAATCGGTGTCGTAGGTCGCGCCGACGATGGGCTGGATGCCGGCAGAAGCGAGCTTCTCCGAGAACTCGAGCGCGCCGAAGAGGTTGTTGGTGTCGGTGAGGCCGATGGCCGGCATGCCCGCCTTCTCGGCGAGCTTGGCGATCTTGCCGATCGGCAACGCGCCCTCGAGCAGCGAATAGGCCGAGTGCACCTTGAGGTGGATGTAGGGGGGGAGTGCGGGCTGCGACAAGGTTCAGGCTTTCCGGCCGCTCAGCGCGCACAGGGTACGACCTCATCGCTTCGATAACGCTGACGGTCAGCGGTTGGAACAAATATTCGTCCAATCCTGACGATTTCCTGTGGGAGGTCGACTGAAGTTCCTACGCTTTTTTGCGTCATGGCCGCGCAGGCGGCCATCTACGCAAGTGTCCACAAACTCGACGTTTCAGAGGACGTACTTTTGCTGAGACGTGTCGTGGGTGCCCGCCTCCGTGGGCATGACGAGAAGGGGGGGCGTTGAGCCGTCAAGTTCGAAAAGAGCGGCGGAAGACGCCCGAGTTGTATGCTCCTCGACATCCACAGGGACATATAGGCAACCCTGAGCACGAACGCGACTTGCGTGGGGTGGCCCGTCCAAGTAGCGATGGGCTTCCATGGCGAACGCAATCAGCAATCTCTGGCGGCTGGCGCGGGCAGGAGTCGTGCTCGCCCAGCACGGGGTCCGTTTCGTGCCGAAGGGCCAGCCCGTCCCGCTCGCTTTGCGCGCGGCGCGGCTTGCGACGCTGCCCATCACGCTCCTCGCAGCGCCGTTCAACATGGGCAAGCCCAAGGAGCGGCGCATCTCGTCGGCGCTGGCCGCCCTCGGGCCCTCCTACATCAAGCTCGGGCAGTTCCTGGCGACACGCCAGGACGTGATCGGGGCGGAGCTCGCGGGCGACCTCAGCCACCTGCAGGACCGCCTGCCGCCGTTCTCGATGGCCGAAGCGCGGCGCGCCGTGGAAGATGCGCTCGGCGGCAAGCTCGATGATCATTTCGTGGAATTCGGCCCGCCGGTGGCGGCGGCCTCGATCGCGCAGGTGCACAAGGCGGTCACGCTCGACAAGGACGGCGCGCGCCGCGACGTGGCCGTGAAGATCCTGCGCCCGAACGTCGAGCGCCGGTTCAAGCGCGACCTCGACAGCTACTTCTTC
The DNA here is from genome assembly GCA_050179995.1 of Hyphomicrobium sp. GTDB lineage: Bacteria > Pseudomonadota > Alphaproteobacteria > Rhizobiales > Hyphomicrobiaceae > Hyphomicrobium_C. Next base: position 1,460 of record JBFXEP010000235.1, on the reverse strand, counting down.
GCCGCGCGCCTGATCGAGCGCGTGCATCCGCCCTCGCGGCGCCTGAAGCCGGTGGCGGTAGTCGAGAACCTCGCGCGCACGACCGAGCTTGAGATGGACCTGCGCCTCGAGGGGGCGGCGATCTCCGAGATGGCGGAAAACATCGGCGCGGACGAAAAGTTTCGCGTGCCGATCGTCGACTGGAAGCGCACGGCGAAACGCGTGCTGACCACGGACTGGATCGACGGTACGCCGATCTCGGACCACGCGCGGCTCAGCGCGGACGGGCACGACCTCAAGGCGGTCGGGCTCGCCGTGCTCCGGAGCTTCCTCACACATGCGATGAGGGACGGCTTCTTCCACGCCGACATGCATCAAGGGAATCTCTTCGTCGACAAGGCGGGCAACGTCGTCGCGGTCGACTTCGGCATCATGGGGCGGCTCGGGCACAAGGAGCGCCGCTTCCTGGCCGAGATCCTGCACGGTCTCATCACGCGCGATTACCGGCGCGCGGCGGAGGTGCATTTCTGGGCCGGCTACGTGCCGCCGCATCATCCGGTCGAGGTGTTCGCGCAGGCGCTGCGCGCCATCGGCGAGCCGATCCACGGACGCACGGCGGACGAGATCTCGATGGCGGATCTCCTGGGCCAGCTCTTCGCCTACACCGAAGTGTTCGACATGCAGACACGGCCGGAGCTGATTCTCTTGCAGAAGAGCATGGTGATCGTCGAGGGCGTGGCGCGCGGCCTCGATCCCTCGCTCAACATGTGGGTCGCGGCGGAGCCGGTGGCGAAGGAATGGGTGGACGCCAACTACGGCGCGCGCGGGGCCGTGCGCAAGGCGGGCGAAGGCGCGACGACGCTCGCGCGCGTGCTGGCCGAGGTGCCGGCCATGCTGGCGGAAGCCGAGCGCGCCTCGGTCGGCGTCGCCGAGATGGCGCGCAGCGGGCTCAAGCTCGATCCGGCGACTGTTGCGAGCATCGGAGACGCGGCACGGCGCGGCGATCGCTGGACGCGGATCGCGACCTGGATCGGCGCCGCGAGCCTCGCGGTTCTGGCCGCGAAGTATGTCGGGTGGCTCTAAAGGCTGGATGACCCATCTGGCGTTCACGCAGATGCAAGTCCCTCACCTGCCTTGCAGGCATCCTCTCCCGTCCCGGGAGAGGAAAGTGATACGGCGTCTCGGCGATGGTGGACTTCCTTCTCCCGGGACGGGAGAAGGTGCCCCGTCGAGCCGGAGGCTCGCCTACGGCGAGATGGGGCGGATGAGGGACCGGAGGAGGATTCGACTCCGAAAGAAAAAAGCGGCAGCCGAGGGGGCCGCCGCCTTTTCGAATTCCGGATGCAGCGAGCCTTAGTTCTTCTGGCCCGGCTCCTCTTCCTTCTTCTTGCAATCGATGTCGAGCTTCACCCACGGCGTGTCGACCTTGCACTTGCCGTCCTTCATGGTGAAGACGTCGCCGAACTCGCCGGCCATGCCTT
>JBFXEP010000234.1:0-5536 GCA_050179995.1 Hyphomicrobium sp. | reverse complement strand
AGGCCCTCGAAGGGGGCCAAGGCGTGCAGATCTCGGACGAGATCAAGAAGCTCGAACAGAAGGCCAAGGCGGCGCTCGTGGACACCTACGGCAAGCTCACGCCCTGGCAGAAGACGCAGGTCGCGCGCCATCCGGAGCGGCCGCACTGCCTCGACTACGTGTCGGCCCTCATCGACGAGTTCACGCCGCTCGCGGGCGACCGCTACTTCTCCGAGGACGAAGCCGTAATGGGCGGGCTCGGCCGCTTCCGCGGGCGTCCCGTGATGGTAATCGGCCACGAGAAGGGCTCCGACACCGAAGGACGCATCCGCCACAACTTCGGCATGGCGCGGCCGGAGGGCTACCGCAAAGCGGTGCGCCTCATGGAGATGGCCGACAAGTTCAACATGCCCGTCCTTACTCTCGTCGACACGGCGGGTGCGTACCCCGGCATCGGCGCCGAGGAGCGCGGGCAGGCGGAAGCCATCGCCCGCTCGACGGACAAGTGCCTCGAGCTCGGCGTGCCGATTATCGCCGTCGTCATCGGCGAGGGCGGGTCGGGCGGCGCCGTCGCCATCGCCACCGCCAACCGCATCCTGATGCTTGAGCACGCCATCTACACCGTCGCCTCGCCCGAGGCGGCCGCCTCCATTCTGTGGCGGGATTCGACCAAGGCCATCGATGCGGCAACCAGCATGAAGATCACGGCGCAGGACCTCGACACGCTGGGCGTGATCGACGTCATCGTGCGCGAGCCCGTGGGCGGGGCGCACCGGGACCAGGCGCTCGCCATCCAGACGGCAGGGGACGCCATCGCCAAGGCGCTGGCCGAATTCGACGGGAAATCGCCTGCCGAGATCCGCCGCCTGCGCCACGACCGGTTCCTCGGCATCGGCCGGCAGCTTTGAGGCAACACAGTGTGGCCGCAAGCGCGCCGCATTCCCTGGCCAGACTTGACAAGCTCGATTCCGCACTGAAGAGATTGCGGAATTCGTAACGCTAACGAAATCTTCAGGGTTACGGTCCGATGGTCGTTCGTATGCGCCTGGGGGAATGCGTGTGCGTCTAAACATCCTCGGTGAAAAGATCGCCGCTCGCTGGAAGCCCGCGCTCGCCGCAGGGCTCGCGGGTGTGTTGGTGGCTGCCTGCAGCACGGCGCAGCTCATCATTCCTCCTGCCGAGCAGCCGCTCACCGCCGAGACCGTGTCGCTGCTCGGAAAGAAGGACATGGCCGCCGGCGCGCCGATTTTCGTGCGCATCTTCAAGGAAGAGTCCGAACTCGAAGTCTGGAAGATGCGCGGCGACGGGCGCTACTATCACTTCAAGACCTATCCCATCTGCAATTGGTCGGGGGAGCTCGGGCCGAAGCAGGCGCAGGGCGACAAGCAGGCGCCGGAAGGCTTCTACTCGATCTCGCAGACGCAGATGAACCCCAACTCGAAGTACTATCTGGCCTTCAACCTCGGCTATCCCAACGCCTACGATCGCTCGTTGGGTCGCACGGGAGAAGCGCTGATGGTGCACGGCAAGTGCAAGTCCGCGGGCTGCTATGCCATGACGGACGCGCTCGCCGAGGAGATCTACGCGCTTGCGCGCGATGCCTTCCGCGGCGGGCAGACGAGCTTCGAGGTGCACGCGTTCCCGTTCCGCATGACGCAGGAGAAGCTCGACCGCTTCAAGAAGCACAAGTGGCATGCCTTCTGGCGGACGCTGAAGGAGGGCTACGACTTCTTCGAGGCGAACCGCATCCCACCGATCGTCGCCATCTGCGAGAAGCGCTACGTGGTCAACGCCGTGCTGGCGTCTCCGCAGATGGTCGATCCGTCCGGCCGCTGCCCGCGCTTCCAGCGCCCGATGCTGCAGCCTTTCTCGCCGCGTCCCGCGGAATGGCAGCTCGCCTCGGAGCGTGTCACCGTGGCGGGGCCCAAAGCGCGTGATGCGTCGGAGGTTGCCGCCACGACCGCGCTTTCGCAGGACACCTACGCGTCGGCGCCTGTCGGGTCCATTCCGGGCCTGCCGGCCGGCGTCTCGGCACTCGGCTTCAATCCATAGCGTTCGCGGTGGCCCAGCGGCATACGTCCTCCTCCTCCGAGCTCGCCGAGGCTCCGACCACGGGCCGCACGGCGCGGCGCAACGGCAGTCGCGAGGGACGCATGGGAAGCGTGCTGTTGCGGATCGTCGTCTTCGCACTTCTCGCGGCGCTCGTCGGCGCCGGCGTCTATGCGCTCGTGCGGCCGATCGAAGCCGAGCGGACGATGATCGGCGTCGAGCGGCAGTGGCGCTCGTCGTTCTCGAAGATGGGCCTCGCGCTGCCGGGCACGCCCGATCTCGCCAAACTCGACAAGCGGCTCGCCGAGAGCGGGCTCAAGGCCGGCGCTCCGATCCTATTGCGCGTCTTCAAGCGCGAGTTCGAGCTCGAGCTCTGGATGATGCGCGAGGGCCGTTTCCGACTGTTCGCGACCTATCCCATCTGCAAATGGTCGGGCGAGCTCGGCCCCAAGATCAAGCAGGGCGACCGGCAGGCGCCGGAGGGCTTCTACACGGTCGACCGGCGCGCGCTCAATCCGAAGAGCGCGTGGCATCGCTCGTTCAACCTCGGCTTCCCCAACGCCTTCGACCGCGCGCACGGGCGGACGGGCTCGTTGCTCATGGTGCATGGCGGGTGCGGCTCGATCGGCTGCTATGCCATGACCAATCCGGTGATCGACGAAATCTGGCGGCTGGTCACGGCGGCGCTCGACGCGGGCCAGGAGCGTTTCCAGGTGCAGGTGATGCCGTTCCGGATGACGGACGCCAACCTTGCGCGGCACGACGGCTCGCCGCTCGCGGGGTTCTGGCGCGACCTCAAGCCCGGCACCGACCTGTTCGAGACCAACCGCATCCCGCCGCGGGTCAGCGTCTGCGGCAAGCGCTATGTCTTTGCGGCCGGAGAGGCCGGCTACGCGGGGAGCGCGCCGATCGACGCCGAGTGCGCACCGGGCAGCGCAGCGGCCCCCGTGCCGCCCTGAGGCAGGCCTGTTTTCCACAGCCGTCCAGAGCGCGACCGATGATTCACGCTTCGGACTGATAGGGTCCGAAGCGATCATGGTCGGGCGTGTGGCGCGGCGGATGCGCCCTCAAGGCGGAATTACCGATAAGCGGACGGCGAGGTTTCGCGGCGGGGCCGGCCGTGCTTTGAATAGGGTGGTCTCCTTTCGGGTGGTAACGGCATGTCTGGCGTGCGGCCGGGATGGAAAAGCTGTGTGACGCGGCCGGCGGCAGGGGCTCTGCTGGCCGCCGCAGCCGTCTCCGCGGGGAGCATCAGCGCGGGCGCGATCTCGATCGAGCTCAAGGACGTGTCGGCCGACCGCATCGAGCGGCAACGCGCGTTCGTCGAGGGCCGCATGCCGCTGGCGCGGACGCCGGACGTCGGCCACCTTCGCGAGCGCCTCGCGGCGCTCGGCATGAGCGCCGGATCGCCGGCGCTGGTCCGCATCTTCAAGGATACGAGCGAGCTCGAGGTCTGGCTCGAGAAGGGCGAGCGGTTCGAGCTGTTCGCAACCTACCCGATCTGCCATTGGTCCGGCACGCTGGGTCCCAAGCAGCGCGAGGGCGACAAGCAGACGCCCGAAGGCTTCTACACGATCACCAACCGGCAGATGCGCCAGCTCGGGCGCTGGCCGACGGCGATCAACCTCGGCTTCCCGAACGCCTTCGACCGCGCGCACCGGCGCGACGGCTCCTACATCCTCATGCATGGCGGCTGCTCGTCGGTCGGATGCTTCGCAATGACGAACCCGGTCATCAACGAGGTCTACGGGCTCGTCAAAGCGGCGATCAAGGACGGGCAGCGGCATGTGCCCGTGCACGTGTTTCCGTTCCGGCTCACGGACGAAGCGCTCGCTCAGCATGCGGCCAGCCCCTGGCACGACTTCTGGACAACGCTCGCGGCGGGCTATCAATCCTTCGAGCGCACGCGGCGGCCGCCGCGCGTCGGCGTCTGCGAGGGCGAGTACCGGGTCGAGGATGCGCTGCCCAAGCAGGCGATCGCCGAGGACGTTGCAGACGAGAAGCGCAAGCGGGGCCGCTCGCGTACGGACTCGCTGCTCGGCGCGGTGCATACCGGGTGTCCGACACCGGTGGTCGTCACCGCCGAGGGCAAGGATCAGGCGAACGGCGAGGCGCCGCGCCGCACGCCTTAACTCCTGAAAACTCGCGAATTTAGCCGTGAACCGGAGGCTGCCTTGCCCGGCCCGGCGGGCGCGTGCCATACAGCGATCAGGGCAAAATCATCCTGGAGAGACAGTCGCATGTGGCAGTCGATCACCGCCAAAGTCGAGGACGCCATGGAGACGGTGATTTTCGCCAGCCGCTGGCTGCTGGCGCCGTTCTACCTGGGGCTCGCCATCTCGCTCGTGGTGCTGCTCATCAAGTTCGCCGGCGAGCTGTTCCATATCGCCACGCATGCGTTCACCGCCACCGAGAGCGAGGTCATCCTCGGCGTGCTGGCGCTGGTCGACCTCACCTTCACCGGCTCGCTGATCATCATCGTGATCTTCTCGGGCTACGAGAACTTCGTCTCCAAGATCGACCACAGCGGGCACCGCGACTGGCCGGAGTGGATGGGCACCATCGACTTCTCGGGCCTCAAGCTCAAGCTGCTGTCGTCGATCGTCGCCATCTCGGCAATCCAGCTCCTGAAACAATTCATGTCGATCCAGAACGTCTCCGACCGCGAGATCATGTGGCTCGTCATCGTGCATGTGGTGTTCGTGGTGTCGAGCGTGCTGCTGGCGCTCTCCGACCGCATCTCAGGGCACAGCAACGGGCACAGCGCTGCGTCCTCGGGAGCGCCGAGTGCGGCCTCAAGCGAGCCGACAAAGGCGGGGCACTAGCTACCGGCTTGTACTGGAGTCGTGCAGGGGGCCCCCTTACCCTAGCCCTCTCCCCAAGGGGAGAGGGAAAGTGGCGCTCAGGCGACGCGCTTCGGCTTGGGCTTGCGCTTCACCAGGAAGGGCAGCAGCGCCTCCTGCGGGCGAGCGGCGCTGAACAGGAAGCCCTGGCCCTGCTCGCAGCCGATGGCGCGCAGGCAGGCAAGCTCCTCGTCGGTCTCGATGCCCTCGGCCGTGGTGGTCTTGCCGAGCGTCTCGCCGAGGCCGACGATGGCGCGCACGACGGCCTGCTTCTCGACGTTGCTGGCGATGCCCTGCACGAACGAGCGATCGATCTTGATCTTGTCGAAGGGGAAACTGCAGAGGTAGCCCAGCGACGAGTAGCCGGTGCCGAAATCGTCCATGGCGATGCGGGTGCCGAGCTGGCGCAGCTCGGCCAGCGTGTCGAGCACCTGGTTGGTGCGGTCGAGGAACAGCGATTCCGTGATCTCGAGCTCGAGGCGGCCGGGTGCGAGCCCGGTGCTTTCGAGCGCGTCGCGGACCATGCCCTGCACGTTGCCGCAGCGGAACTGCAAGGGCGAGAGGTTGACGGCGACGCGCACCTCCGGCGGCCACGAGGTCGCGTCACGGCAGGCGCGGCGCAGGACGAAGTCGCCGAGCGCCCAGATGAGGCCCGCCTCCTCGGC
>JBFXEP010000233.1:0-5554 GCA_050179995.1 Hyphomicrobium sp. | reverse complement strand
CAGCTCCGAGATTTCCGACTGGATCTTGGCCCGATCGACGCCCGGCGTGCGGGCCGCGACCAGCTTGGCCTTGATGTCGCTTGCGATCTTGATGGCGCCTTCCGTGCCCTGGATGGCGACCTCGACGGTCGCCGCGCCAAGACCGAGGGCGTCCGACACCGTCGAGAGCGCCTGGCGGTCCGAGCGCATCGTCGTCGCGATCGACCAGTAGGCGGCGTTGTCGGAGGCGTCATTGACGCGCATGCCGGTTGAGACGCGGTTCTGGACCGTAATCAGCTCTTTGTTCGTCGCATTGAGCGACTGCAACGCGGTCATCGCCGCAATGTTGGTGTTGATACTGCTGGCCATTGAGTTCAGTCCTCTTCCGACTCGTCTATCCCGCACCCCAAGTCGGGCTTTCACGGACGAACCTAGGCGGAGTTGCTTACCGAACCGTTAATCGAAGACCCAAAAACAACCAGCCGAGGACGAACCGCCGCAACAGCCACCGATTTTTCAGTCTTCTGACGAGACGTACGCACCCAAACGAAGAAGGGCCGCATCCTGGGATGCGGCCCTCTGACGAATATCCTGGAGTGATTCGCGAAACTCCTAGCCCCGCGTTAGCGGAACAGCGAGAGGATCGACTGCGCCTGCTGGTTGGCGATGCTGAGGGCCTGGATGCCGAGTTGCTGGCGCACCTGCAGCGCCTGCAGGCGGGTCGACTCCTCGTTCATGTCCGCGTCGACGAGCTGGCCGACACCCTTGTCGATGGCCGACATCAGGCTCGAGGCGAAGTCCTTCTGGATGTCGATGCGGGTCTGAACGGCGCCGAGGCTGCTCGCCGCGTCGGTCATCGTGGTGATGGCCGTGTCGACCGTACCCAGCATCTCCTCGAGATCGGCGAGGTCATCGACCGAATCCGTAAGAGCGCTGATGTCGAGATCGAGAACCGTGTAGTCCACGCCGCCGTTCGTCGTCGTGGCCTGCGTGTCGAGCGCGCCGACGCGGGCCGTAGCGTCGGTCTGGCTGTCGACGAGCAGCGTATTCGTGAGGTCGACGCTGATGGTGCCGATCGAGATCGAGCCGTCCGAAGCACGCGAGAAGGAGGCAACCAGCGTACGCGTCATGGCGTCCGTATCGGTGCTGTCGCCCGTCAGCCAGTTCTGGCCGTTGAAGCTAGCGCCCGAAACGATTTCGCTGAGCGACGCCTGCAGCTCGGTGATTTCGCTCTGGATCTTGTCGCGATCGACGCCCGGCGTGCGGGCGGCAACCAGCTTGTCCTTGATCTTGTTGGCGACCGAGATGGCGCTCTCGATGCCCTTGGAGGCGATTTCCGCCGTGGCCGAGCCGAGGCCGAGCGCGTCGGAAACGGTCGAGATCGACTGGCGATCCGAACGCATAGTGGTCGCGATGGACCAGTAGGCCGCATTGTCGGAGGCACTTGCGACTCGCAGACCGGTCGAGATGCGGTTCTGCGTCTGCAACATTTCGGAGTTCGTAGACCGGAGGGTCTGCAACGCGGTCATAGCCGCGATGTTGGTATTGAGGCTACTCATTTTTACTTACCTTTACGCTACGCGACTGACACCGCGGCAGCGTTTCCCGGGCACAAAATCCCCCCGAAAACCCGATCTGCCACTACAGAGGAACATAAACGGGATGTGTTGATCCCGAGTTAAAGGGGCGTTGACGCACTCCGTAAAATGATCGGTGCCGAAACCAAGTGCGTCGCGGCGCCTCTGCAACGCGAGTGCGAAACGAAGCCGGCTCTCGGTCAGGGGAACGACCGCACCAGCCCGCCGATGAGCAGATTCCACCCGTCGATGAGCACGAAGAACAGCACCTTGAACGGCAGGCTCATGACCGTGGGTGGCAGCATCATCATGCCCATCGACATGGTGAGGGTCGCCACGATGAGGTCGATGACGAGAAACGGCAGCACGACGAGAAACCCCATCTCGAAGCCGCGCCGGAGCTCCGAGATCATGAAGGCCGGGATCAGGACGCGCAGCTCGATCTGCGCGTCCGGCGCCCGGGCCCCGAAGCGCTCCTGAGCCAGATCCTCGAACAGCTCGAGATCTTTCGGCCGCACATTGGCCTGCATGAACTCGCGCAGCGGTTGCGTGATCTGGACGTAGGCCTCCTCCTCGCTGATCTTGTTCTCGGCGAACGGCTTGAGCCCGTTCTGCCAGATGCGGTCGAAGGTCGGCGCCATGACGTAGAAGGTCATGAACAGTGCCAGGCTGACCAGGATCATGTTGGCCGGCGTCGTCTGCAGACCGATGCCGGCGCGCAAGAGCGACAGCACGATCACGAAGCGCGTGAAGCACGTCACCATCATGAGCAGCCCCGGCGCGACCGAGAGCATGGTGATCAGCACGATGAGCTGCACCATGCGGCCCGTGACGGTCTGCTCACCGGCGGGCAGCAGCCCCTCGAGGTTGAGCCCTTGCGCCAGCGCGGCGCCCGGCAGCACGAGCAGCATCACAAAGGAAAGTACGGTCAGGCGCTTCATTCGACCACCACGCCGTGAATGATGACGTCCTTGATATGCTCGCGATCGCGCACGATCGCCCGGTCGAGGAAATCCTCGCGCAGGTTCTGGAAGCCGCTCGCCCCCTCGAATTGCGCCAGCGTCGCCGTCCTGAGATAGGCGGCATAGTCTTCCGCGAGCTGTGCGGCGAGCGCGTCGGCCTCGCCGCCCTCCGCCATCCCGTCGACGAGCATCGAGGCCTCGATGCGGATCCAGGTATCCGCGGGTTGCGCCAGGTTGACGACGATCGGCGTCAGCGCCACCAGCTTGGCGGTGGACGGGATGCTCTCCTTGGCTGCCGCGTCTCGCGACTTGGCCTCCTTGGTCTTGGCATTCTCGTCCTTGGCGCCATCTGCCTCGGCAGCACCTTTCTCGAGGCCGGACAGGAAGAAGCCGAAGCCCGCGCCGAGGCCGATCGCGAGCACGGTGACGACGACGAGCCCGATCAGGCCGCCGCCTTTGCTCTCCCCGCTTGCCCCGCCGCCCGCCACGTCTCGCCCCTTAGAACGGAGTAAGAAGATCGAAGAGCTGCTGGCCGATCGCCGGCTGTTGCACTTCCGAGATGCGGCCGCGTCCGCCGTAGGAGATGCGCGCTTCCGCGACCTTGTCGTACTCGATCGAGTTGTCCGTCGAGATGTCGCGCGGCCGGATGATGCCAGCGACACTGAGCTCGCGCACCTCGTAGTTGACGCGCACCTCCTGGCTCCCGCTGACGATCAGGTTGCCGTTCGGCAGCACGCCCGTGACGACGGCCGCGATCAGGAGCTCGATCTTCTCCGACCGCGTGATGCCGCCTTTGCTGTCGGTCGAGGTCTCGGCTTCGGTGTCGAAATCCATCGACATGTCGCCGTTCACGGCCGTGCCGCCCGAGGTGGCGACGTCATACGTCAGCTTGGGCTTGAGGCTCGCCTTGGCGTCGCGCGACCGCTTCGAGTTGTTGTCGAGCGTCGCCTTGTCCTTGATCGAGATCTTGACCGTGACCACATCGCCGATCTTGCGCGCGCGCGGATCGCGGAAAAGATCCGCGCTCGAATCCTGCCAGATGGAGTTGCCCGGCCGGTAGGCGGGCTCCGGCTGCGGCTCGGCCGGAAGCGGCACGCGGTCGGCGAGCAGGCCTGAGCCGACTGCGCTGAGCGCCGGCTGCCGGTTGAAATCGGCGATGTCGTTGGCGCATCCCCCGCCGAGCGCGGCTGCGAGAGCCGCGAGCGCGCCCGCCGCGCGGCGGGTGAGGTTCGATCGGAGGCGCAGGCTGGTCATGGTCACGCCTCTCATGTTCTCGGAGCCGCCGCCGGAGGCGCTTGCGCGGGAGGCGCCGCGTTGGGATCGGCACTCTCGGCGGATCGGGCAGGCGCATGCTTGCGCGCCGCCGGAACCTTCGACGAGCCCGAGATGATGGTCGCGATCTTGGCGGCGCGCTCCGGATCCATCTCGCCGAGGATCTGGCTGGCCACCTTGGTTTCGAGCTTCATCATCACGGCTGCCGCCATCTCCTCGTCGACCGTGGCGAGTTGCAGGGCCGCCGCGTCGGGTCGCATGCGTGCATAGAACGACACGAGCTTGTCGTGAGCCTTGCGTGAGAAATCGTCCCGCCGCTCGAGCCAGCGCTTGTACTCCTCGGTCTTGGCCTCGAGTTGCGCCGCCCGCTTGTCGAGCTCGGCTTCCATGTCCTTGATCTTCTTGGCCTGCCACGCGAAGCGCGCGTCTTGGGCGCTGTCCGTCGCGTTGAAGCAGTACTGCTGCGCCGGGCTCGCCGACGGGGGCGGCGGCTCGAGCGGCGCGAGCGGCTTGAAGAGCGGCTCCTTTGCCTCGCCGCCTTCGGCATCGGTGGCGGCCACGGCTGCTTCGGCGCCTGCGGCCTGGCCCGCGGATTTCTCCGGAGCCGCCTTTTCGGCCTCGGACTTCTCGCTGGCCGCAACTTTGTCCTGCCGCGGAACCGGCCGCACCGGCGACAGCGCCTCGAACTTGGGCCGGACGGGCTCGGGCATGCCGCGGAACTCTTGCCCGCTGGCGCCGGGCATTTGCGCCGCGTCGGGCAAGGCACCCGTGACGATCGGCGACCAGGAGCCTTGCGGCACCCGGCTGCGCGGCGGCTGAACGACCGCCCGCGGCGATGGAAAGAGGCGCGGATCGATCTTGGTCGGTGCCCGGTTCACCGAGGAAGCGGCGGGCGCGTTCAGCGTCCCGCCCGGCGCCGTCGCCACCGTCGCCATCCAGTCCTGCTGCGCGAGCGCGGGCGACGGTACGCAGAGCGACGTGACGCTGAGGAGAACGGCCGCGATCGCCAGCGCCCCGGCGCCGAGACGCGCCAGCCCCGTGCCCCGCGCGTCCTTTCTCCTCGTGTCATGCCGGAAGCTCACCGTCATTGCACGACGAGCTCCGCCTGCAGCGCACCCGATGTCTTGATCGCCTGCAGGATGGCGATGATCCCCGTCGGCTTGAGCCCCATCATGTTGAGGCCGCGCACCAGCGTCTCGAGGTTGGTGCCGCCCATGATGGCGAGGTTGGCACCGTCCTGGTTGACGGTGACGAAGCTTTCCGGAACGACCACCGTCTCACCCTCGGAGAAGGGCTCGGGCTGCGAGACCTTGGCGCTTTCCGTGATGCGCACGGTGAGGCTGCCGTGCGACACGGCGACCGTGTGGATCTGCACGTCGCGGCCAATGACCACCGTGCCCGTGCGCTCGTCGACCACGACCCGTGCCGGGCCGTCGGCCTCGGTATAAAGCTCGCCGATCTCGGCCAGGAAGCGCGCGGCTCCGACATTGGCCGGACGCTCGAGCCAGACGCTCCTGAGGTCCTGCTCCTGCGCCACGCGCCGGCCGTACCTCTCGGTCGCGAACGCGTTGATGGTATCGGCGATGCGCACGGCGGTGCCGAAATCCGGGTTGAAGAGCTCGAGCACCAGCGTCTCTTCCTCGCTGAGCGCGCTCGCCACCTCGCGCTCGACGAGCGCGCCGTTCGGGATGCGCCCCGTGGTCGGCACGTTCTGGCTCACGGACTCGGCGCGGCCCTGCACCTGGAAGCCGCTGACCGCCACCG
>JBFXEP010000232.1:0-5585 GCA_050179995.1 Hyphomicrobium sp. | reverse complement strand
CCTCGAAGCAGCGGAGCACATAGGCCACCGCGTCCACCTCGCGGATGTGGGAGAGGAACTTGTTGCCGAGGCCCTCGCCCTTCGAGGCGCCGCGCACGAGGCCGGCGATGTCGACGAAGGTGAGCCGGGTCGGGAGGATCTGGCCGGACTTGGCGATGGCGGCGAGCTTCTCCAGGCGCTCGTCCGGCACGCCGACCTCGCCCACGTTGGGCTCGATGGTGCAGAACGGATAGTTGGCCGCCTCGGCCGCGGCCGTCTGCGTCAACGCATTGAAGAGCGTGGACTTGCCGACATTCGGCAGGCCCACGATGCCGCACTTGAAACCCATGGGGGGAAACTCTCGATTGCTTGGGGCGCGCTTACACCGGAGCGGCGCGGCAAGCAACGGGAAACGGGCAGATCGGTAGAGGTGTCGCGGCCTACGGCCAGCTCACGCGCAGGCCGCGACGACCATCATTCGCTGGCGTCCTCGGTGCCCATGACCTCGTCGGACGCCGTCAGCAGGCCGACCGAAGGATTGGAGCCGCAATAGGTGCCGATGTGCTCCATATCGGTTCCGAAGGTGTCCGTGTCGAATATGGGGTCCTCGGAATCGGAGGCCTGATGGCCCGCGATCCACATCAGGATGTAGCCCAGTCCCTCGGAGTCGGAGGGGTTCGACGTGATGGCCGCCTGACACGTCATGGTCTTGAGATCGACGGCCTCGGCACCGTGCTCGGTCGCGTTCTCGCCCATATATCGGCCCGACATCGTGAGCACGCCTACACCCGGCTGCTGGCGGCAACCCGTCAGGATCTTCTCGAAGTCCTTGGCCATGGCCTTGAAGTCGACGACCGAGCCCTGCTCCTCGGTGGCGCTGTAGCCGGCGATCCAGTACAGGATGCCGGCCATACCGCTCTTGTCGTTCTCGGACCCTGCTTCGACCGACTGAATGAGCTGATCGCAGCTCACGGTGGAAAGGTCGATTTTCTCGGCCGACGCCGTGGCCGGCAATATCCCGACCGCAACGAGCACTGCGGCTAGCGCCGCATGGATGCGCAGCATGTGTCCCCCCGATGATCGCCGGGGCAGCGCGCGGCGCGCGACCTGCCCCCCCGCGCGTTCTGCTTAAAGCGGATCGCTTTACCCAAGCTGACCTCGACCGCAAAGCTTTCGCGAAGTCCTCAAGCAGAATCAATTGGCACGCCCCGCCTTGTTTCCGTCAGCGATCGGTGCTTTTTCTAGGGCCGGGAACAAGGGGGTATCGCATGTCGGTGCAGTCCACTCCCGAAGACCGCGTCGGGCGCGACAGCCTCATTACACGCGCCATCGACTGGATATTCGGCTACGACTTTTTTCTCTCCTACAGCCACAGCGACGGGCTCAATCTGCCGCGTCACATCAAGGACCGCCTGACACGGGCGGGCTTCCACGTCTTTCTCGACCAGACGGAGTATGCGCCGGGCATCGACCTCAGGCGCGAAACGCGCCGGCAGGTGCACAAGAGCCGCAAGGTCGTCGTCATCGCGCGCCCGGCGGCGCTCCAGTCGCCGTGGGTGAAGCGCGAGGTCGACGCGGCGCTCGCGGCGGGCCTGATGCCGGTCATCTTCAACGTCAACAGCGCTGTCGAGACGGCGCCGCCCGAAGCCGCGCTCGCCACCATGGCGCGCGAGAACTACTGGCTGCGGCTCAACGAGACCCTCCCCAACGCGGACGGCGAGCCGAGCGACCGCGCGATCGCCGACCTCGTGCGTGGGTTCGATCACACGCGCCAGGAGACGAAGCGCCAGCGCATTCTCACGGCCGCCGCCGCCGTGCTGGCGATCGCGGCCGGCGTCGCCGTGTGGCAGGCCGTCGAGGCGACGCGCGCGCGGGTCGTCGCGGAGGCGCAGCGAGATCGGGCCGAGCGCGTGCTCGACCAGGTGGTGGCGACCGCCAACCGGCGCGTACAGTCGCTTTCGCAGCGCGTCCTCAAGAAGCGCGCGGCCGAGACCGCAGCCGCTCCACCGCAGGTCGAGACCGCGGTGCTCGAGGCGCCCGCCGGCCCGCCGCTAGAACAAGCCATGGCGTGGCTCGCGCGCGGGGCTGCGGACTTGAAGGCCGGCGAGGCGGGGGCGGCGCGGGCAGCGTTTCAAAGCGCGTTCGACATCCTGCCGCCGGACGTGCCATCCGGGACCGATGCCCGCGACTGGCAGCAGACGCGGGCCAGGGCGTTGGACCGCGTGGCGGATGCGGCGCTGGTACAGCGCGATACGAAGGCCGCCGTCTCTGCGCTCGAGACGGGCCTCGCCCTCGCCGCAGCGCAGTCGGCCGCCGTTGCGGGCGACCCGTTCTGGCGCCAGGCCCAGGCCTATGCGCGCCAGCGGCTCGCGGACGTGGCGCAGAAGAGCAACGACGCGGACGGCGCGGCGCGCCATCTCAAGGCTGCGATCGCGCTCTGGACGGAGCTCTCGGCAACCGGCACGGCGAAGCTGCTCGCGCAGCGGCAACTGGCCAAGGTGACGCTCGACCTCGGGCAGGTGGAGTACGGGCGCGCGGGGCCGAAGGCGGCGCTTCCCCTCTTCTACGAGAGCCTGGCGCTGCTCAAACCGCTCGCCGACGCGGGTCTCGAGGGCGTCGATTCGCAGAGGGACCTTTCGGCGGTCTACCAGAGCATCGCGGATGCGCACCTCAAGGACGCGGCCCCTGAGAAAGCGTTGGGCTGGGTCGAGGCGGACATCAAGGTCGCGACCTATGTCGTGAGCTACCGGCGCGGTGATCCGGCGCGCCAGCGCGACCTCGCCTCGAGCTACGACCGCCTCGCGCGGACGTGGGAGGCGCTTGGGCGGACCGATGACGCCATCAAGGCCTATACGACGTCGTCGCTCAATTTCGAGGCGGCCGTCGCCAGGGATTCCAGCGATCCCTCCTGGCTCAGGGACACGGCGTCGGTGCTCGAAAGCCGCGGCAAGCTGCTGGCCAAGCTCGGGCGCGCCGACGAGGCGATCGCCGCCTTCCGTCATGCCCTCACCATTCGCGAGGGGTTGGCCGCTTCCTACGAGGAGACGAGCTGGCAGCGGGAGGTCGAGGCCTCCTACCGGCGCGCCAGCGAGGTCATGCTGTCGCTCGGGCGCACCAACGAGGCGTTCGAGACGGCCGAGCAATACCTGCTGTCGGCGAGCCTGATGGCGGACACCGACGGCAGCCGCGCGGAGCGCATCGGGCGCGCGCTCGGAACGCTCAGCTGGTCGGCCCTCAACGCGCGGGCGTTTCAGCGCGCGGAATGGGCGGCGAAGGGAGCGGTGGTGCTGGCGCCGGACCTCGACTGGGTGCGCCTCAACTACGCGCACGCGCTCATGCTGACGGGCCAGCGCGAGAAGGCGAAGGCGCTCTACGCCGCCGGTCTTACACTTCCGGCGGAGCGGGCGAAGACCTGGAGGGAGCTGATCGCCAAGGACTTCGATACGTTCGGGCGGCGGAAAATCCACGACCCGCTGATGGCCGAGGTGCTGGCCGAGGTGGGCTCGTGAGGCGATTCATTTCTGTGTTGGAGTTGCGGAGGATTGCATGCCGTCATCATTCCCGAAGCTCGCGCTGCTCATTGGCGCTGTCGCATACCTGGCCGGGCCGGCGCGTGCCGGGACCGACGTTGCGCTCAACCGCATTCTGCTGACTGCGGCCGAGTTGCGCGGAGCCGGCATCACTTTTGACGGAAACGGGCTCGATTCCTGGCCCAACGAATGCGGGGACGCGGGCAACAACGGGCTCGCCGTCTCCAATGACATGCTTCGCCATTTCGAGGCGCGGGGCTTCACACTCGTATCTCTTTGCCTGGGTCTCAGCGGGGCAACCGTGTTCGATCCGGAGACCGGCAAGCAGCTTCCCGTCGCACACGTCACCGACGCCGAGTTCGAGGTCGTCCTCAATCTCCCGGACTGCTATCGCAACGGGAAACCGAACCACGACTGCGAATTCCGCTACTCGCATTGGGAAGGCGCGAAGTTCGACCCGGAAGAGGTCAAGAACAGCGCCGGGGTCAGCGCAGAGACGGACACCATGGTGCGCAGCTACATCAAGACGAGACGCGTGACGGGGCGGTTCGACATCGAAGCCCTCGGTCACGGCGTCTTCGACAGCACCTATAGCTATTTTCTGGCGACGAGGGCGCTGCCGCGCGGCTACGGCTATGCGCTTCACGGCGGCGAGGGCGAAGACCCCGCGTCCGAAACCGTCGATCTCGCCACGTACCGCAACAAGCCATCCGGGTGGTCGATCTGGTTCGACGAAGACTAGAGGCTTTCCGCTTTTCATGGAATCGCGGAAAGCCTCTAGGTCCTTGTCTTATCGTGCTTCTTATCGGACTTGGTTGCTCGCATGGCTTCGCCATGACCGGTTCCCACTTTTCCGGAAGCACCCTAGGACGGCGCCGGGGCGGCGATCCCTCAATTTCGAGTAGCGATGGGAGGCGTTTCGTGACGATGCGATTTCAGCTGAGGCTTTGCCTGCTCGCCTGCCCGCTCGTGGTGTTGGCATCCGTGCCGCCACCGGCGCTCGCCGATGACGATTATTTCGGCAACATACAGCTCTCGTCGGCTGAGCTGCGCGAGATCGGGCTCGCCATCGGCGGGACCGGCGTCGAGCCCTTTCCCAATACCTGCGGCGACGCGGCGCCGATTCCGCTCTCGGTCTCGAACGAGATGCTGGCCCACTTCACGGCGAAGGGCTTCACGCTCGAGTCGCTCTGCCTCGGCGCGGGCGGCATGATCCGCCACGACCCGGAGACGGGGCGGCAGCTTCCGGCTGCCATTGTCGACGGCAAGCACGGCGTCATGCTCAACCTGCCGGCCTGCTTCGCGGGCGGCACGCCGTACCAGGATTGCGACGTGCGCTTCAACGAGGAAGTGTATTTCGAGATACCCGCCGAGGAGAGGGAGGCACACAAGGCGCAGCTCGCGGCGCTCGACGCCAAGGTGCGCGTGCACATCAGCGCGCATGGGGTCACGGGAAAGTTCGATTGGGCGGACCTCGGGGATAGCGACGCCTACGAGGGCAGCATCGGATACTTCCTGGTGAGCCCGGCGCTGCCGCGCGGCTACGGCTACGCGCTGCTCGGCACCGGCGCCCCGGATCCCCAGGCCGATGTCGATCTCGGCACCTACCGGACGCAGCCGACGCGCTGGTCGATCTGGCTCGACGAGCTGCTGGGGCGCAACTAGGGGGCGGCCGCAGGCTAGCGCACTTTCGTCAGCTCGAAGACCGAGTAGTTGGCGGGGCTCGGCAGCGTCTCCTTGCCGGTCATGGCGTCGGCCAAGGCCTCGGCGAGCACGGTCCCGGGCTCCATCTCCTTCACCGCGATCACCATGAAGGGCCGCTGCCAATCCGTGGCGCCGCTTTTCTCGCTCGATGGACTGCCCCGGTACTGGCCGAGGTTCAAGGCCGAGATCGGGACCTTGGCATCGATGGTGCCGGCGACGATGTCGGCAGTGCGGGCCGCGCGCCGGCCGGCGCGTGCCGTCTCGGCGACCGGATCGCCTTCCTGAGACGCTGTGCCGACCGCCACCATCTCATGCGCGCTCGCGAGGCCGGCGCGCACCTCCTGGTCGAGGACGTCGCGGGCGAGCTCGGCG
>JBFXEP010000231.1:0-5585 GCA_050179995.1 Hyphomicrobium sp. | reverse complement strand
TACGCCCTCGCGCGAGACTACCGCGCCCGAGCGCGCCGTCTCGCCGCGCGAGCAGATCTTGTCGATCTCGTCCAGGAACACGATGCCGTTGTCCTCGACCGCCCGGATCGCCTCGGCTGTGATCTGCTCGTTGTCGATCAGCTTGTCGCTCTCTTCTGCGATGAGGAAATTGTGACTGTCCTTGACCGTGATGCGCCGCGGCTTGGTGCGTCCGCCCATCATCTTGCCGAACAAATCCCCGATGTTGATGGCGCCGACCGAGCTCCCCGGCATGCCGGGAATGTCGAGCATCGGCATGGCCGCGCCCGTGTCCGCCACCTGCACCTCGATGATCTTGTCGTTGAGCTCGTTGCCCCGCAGCCGCTTGCGGAAGCTCTCGCGCGTGCCGGGCGAGGACGTCGGCCCCACGAGCGCGTCGAGCACCCGCTCCTCGGCGTTCTTCTCGGCCTGTGCCCGCACCTCGCGGCGCTTGGCTTCGCGCACGAGCGAGAGCCCCACCTCGACGAGGTCGCGGATGATGCTGTCGACGTCGCGCCCCACGTAACCGACCTCGGTGAACTTCGTCGCCTCGACCTTGAGGAACGGCGCGCCCGCGAGCTTGGCGAGCCGTCGCGCGATCTCGGTCTTGCCGACGCCGGTCGGCCCGATCATGAGAATGTTCTTGGGCAGCACCTCGTCCTTGAGCGGCCCCTCGATCTGCTGGCGCCGCCAGCGGTTTCTGAGCGCGATGGCGACGGCGCGCTTCGCGTCATCCTGCCCGACGATGTAGCGGTCGAGCTCGGATACGATTTCGCGCGGGGAGAAGGTGGTCATGGAGGTTTCCGTTAGAGTGCTTCCGGAAAAGTGGGAACCGGTTTTCTGATAAGAAGCACGACAAGACTAAAGAGTGCTTCCGGAAAAGTGGGAACCGGTCATGGCGAAGCCATGCGAGCAACCAAGTCCGATAAGAAGCACGACAAGACAAAAATCTAGGGGCTTTCCGCGATTCCACGAAGAGCGGAAAGACCCTAGACGGCGGGTGGAACGGAGTGGCGAAGCGAGCCGAGCGGCAGGAGCGGCAGCAGCGCGCGCCGCAGCGATCGCCAGCCGGCGGAGAGGCCGAGCACGACGGCGGCCAGCCCGAGCAGCGTCAGCGACACGCCCATGTCCTGGGTGACGCCTTGCGAGATGAGGTAGCCGAGGGCGAGCCCGGCGTAGGTGAGACCCGAGACGAGCAGCGCGCGCCGGTCGATGATCACGGCGACGAGGCCGAGCAGCACGAAAATCGCCAGCACCGCCAGCGCCTCGACCGTCTCCATGCCTTCGGCGCTGCCGATCAGCAGCGAGATCGAGCCGTGCACGATCATCGGCGCGGCGACGAGATGCAGCCAGAACGCCACGTCGGAGCGGCGCGTGCGCCGCTCGCGGTCGGTCGCATCGACCCTGAGCGCGGCGGCGAAGATCGCAAATCCGAGCACGGCGAAAATGAGCGAGGTATTGAATGCCGGCAGCACGAGCAGGATGCCATGCGCGATCGCATAGCTGACGCCGAGCGCAGCGATCGCCCAGTCGACGGGAACGCGGAACCGCCACCAGTGAGCGGCGGCTGCGAGGGCTGCCCCCACGCCGGCAGCGATCACCAGGGGATCCGCCGCGGCGAGCGAGCCGAGAGACATGGCTGCATAGGCCGCCGAGCCCGCGAACATCACAGCGAGCGCGATCGACGGCAGCGCGAGCCGCATGCGCTGCGCGAACACTTCCGAGAGCCCCCACGCCGCCGCCATGCCGAGCGCCGCAAAGCCGATGCGGAACTCGAGCACGCTCGAAAGCGCGAACAGCGCTGCGACCAGGAGCCCGACGCCGATGGTGACGAACACGTCATTGAAGCCGCCGATGAGGCGGAACTTCTCGTCGTCGGGATCGGGCGCCGCATCGTCGGCGGCAAGCGCCCTGAGCTGCGCCGCCTGCTCGCTCGTGAGGATGCCCTGCGCAATCGCCGCATCGATGTGCTCGTCACGGATCGCCATGAGCGCCCTCTCTGTGGTCCTAGTTGGTCACCAGCTTCAGCCCGGCGATCGAGCCGATCAGCATCGAAAGGAAGAAGAGGCGCCAGAACGTCGCCGGCTCCCCGAAGTAGAAGATTCCGATCAGCACCGTGCCGATGGCGCCCAAGCCGCCCCAGGCCGCATACGCGGTGCCGAGCGGAATGAGCTGTGCGGATTTGGTGACGAAGTAGATGCTGATCGTCGCCAGAAACACGACGAGAAGCGTCGGCCAGAGCTTGGTGAAACCCTCTGTATAGCGGATGGCCGTGGTGAACGAGATCTCGAAGGCGCCGGCGATCAGCAGGTAGACCCAGGCCATGGAGTGCTCCGAGGGAAGGCGCCGCTACTTGGACGACGGCAGGCTTTCGACGACGAGGTTCGAATTCGTATACACGCAGATCTCGCCGGCGATGGCCATGGCGCGCCGCGCGATGGCCTCCGCGTCGAGCGGCTGGTCGAGCAGCGCCCGCGCCGCGGCGAGCGCGTACATGCCGCCCGAGCCGATGCCCATTACGTGGTGCTCGGGCTCAAGCACGTCGCCGGTGCCGGTCAGCACCAGCGTGGTCTCGGCGTCGGCGACGATCATCATCGCCTCGAGCCGGCGCAGGAAGCGGTCCGTGCGCCAGTCCTTGGCGAGCTCCACCGCTGCCCGCATGAGCTGCCCGGGGTACTGCTCGAGCTTGGCCTCGAGCCGCTCGAACAGGGTGAACGCGTCGGCGGTTGCGCCGGCAAACCCGCCGATAACTCCGCCTTTACCGAGCTGGCGCACCTTGCGGGCGTTGGCCTTGATGATGGTCGCGCCGAGGCTCACCTGCCCGTCGCCGGCGATCACCACCCGCCCGTCCTTGCGCACGGTCAGGATGGTGGTCGCATGCCAGGAGGCGCTGTTCGCCGCGGTGTCGGAGGGTTGCGACATAAAGCTTGTGCCACGAAAGTTGGGAAGCGCCGGAAAAAGCGCAAGGGCGCGCTCTGGAAGCGCACCCCCGAAGCTGATAAACGCTCGGTCTGGTTAAGGCAATAACGGTCGGGCAAAGCGTGTGCGCAGGCCCGGCCCATCGAGGAAATTTCCGTGAAGCGGCAAGCCACCATCGCCCGCCGGACCAAGGAGACGCAGATCACCGCCACGGTCGATCTCGACGGCACCGGTGTATCCGAGATCACGACCGGCATCGGCTTCCTCGACCACATGCTGGAGCAGCTCGCCCGCCACGGGCTTTTCGACATCAAGCTCGAGGCCAAGGGCGACCTGCACATCGACTTCCATCACACGACGGAGGACGTCGGCATCGTGCTCGGCCAGGCGGTGGCGAAGGCGCTCGGTGACAAGCAGGGCATCGCGCGCTACGCCGACGTGCATCTGCCGATGGATGAGGCGTTGACGCGCGTTGCCGTCGACGTCTCTGGCCGCCCCTACCTCATCTGGAAGGTGGCGTTCTCGAAGCCCAAGGTCGGCGACATGGACACGGAGCTGTTCCGCGAGTGGTTTCAGGCTTTTGCACAGAACGCCGGCATCACGCTGCACGTCGAGAGCCTGTACGGCGAGAACAACCATCACATCGCCGAGACCTGTTATAAGGGCTTGGCGCGCGCGCTCCGCGGGGCCGTGGCGCTTGATCCCCGGCAGGTGGGCCGCGTGCCCTCGACCAAGGGAATGCTGGCCTGATGTTTGGATGGCTGTGGAACGGAATGGCGCGCGTATCGGCGTTCACGGTGCACGAGCCGCCGCAGGGCGGCGGCACCAGGCTCGAGCAGGCGGAGCGTCTTCTTTTTGTCGGCGACGGCTTTTCCTGGCGCGCCGCGCTCTTCTCGCCGTTCTACCTCCTCGTGCGCGGCGAATGGGTGGCGCTCTTGATCTACGTCGCGGCCGCGGCGCTCTTGTCGGGAGCCCTCGCGCTCGCCGGCGCCAGCGAGGACTGGTACGTCTGGACCTTCATCCTGCTCAACATCGTCATGGGCTTCGAGGCGAGCGAGATCAAGCGCTGGTCTCTCGATCGCTCCGGCTGGCGTGAGGTTGCGGCCGTTGTTGGCCGCGGGCAGGAGGAGGCCGAGCGCCTCTTCTTCGACGCCTGGCTGCCGACCACAGTGGATGCGCCGCAGGGGCAGAGTTTGCAGAGTTTCATGAGCGCCGGCGCGCTTCCCGCGCGGACAACGGCCCCGCGCGTCGAATCCGCCGTGAAGCGCCTTTCCGAGCGCCTCCGCAGCCAGTTCGCACTCAAATCCTAAAATGCAGCGCGTCGTCATCATCGACTACGGGTCCGGGAACCTCCACTCGGCGGCCAAGGCCTTCGAGCGCGCCTCGCGCGAGGCAGGCGCCGACGCCGAGATCGTCGTCAGCGCCAAGGCCGAGGCCGTGCGCGCCGCGGATCGCGTTGTGCTGCCCGGCGTAGGCGCCTTCGCCGACTGCAAGCGCGGGCTCGAGGCGGTGCCCGGCATGCGCGACGCGCTGGAGGAGGCCGTGCACCAGCGTGGCCGTCCCTTTCTCGGCATCTGCGTCGGCATGCAGCTCTTGGCGACGCGTGGTCTCGAGTTCGAGGTGACGGACGGGCTCGGCTGGATCGAGGGCGAGGTGCGCGCCATTGAGCCAAGCGATCCGGCGCTCAAGATCCCGCACATGGGCTGGAACACGCTGGACGTGCGCCGCGAGCACCCGCTCCTTGCCGGCATCCCGACCGGCGCCGCGGGGCTGCACGCCTATTTCGTGCACTCGTATCACTTTGTGCCCAAAGACCGCGCCGTCGTCGTCGCCGAGACCGACTACGGCGGCCCGGTCACCGCCCTCATCGGCCGCGACAACGTCGCGGGCACCCAGTTCCACCCCGAGAAAAGCCAAACCCTCGGCCTCGCCCTCATCGCCAACTTCCTGAAGTGGTCGCCCTAGCCTCCCGCTCTCGCCCTCTCCCCGCATAGACGGGGAGAGGGGAACGCGTGGGTGGACGCGATCGGGCGCGCCGTCTATGAGCACTTCCGAACGCAAACTCGGATTCCGGATCATGGACAACCCCCAAGACGCGCGCGCGCGGCTTTTCGAAATCGTCAAGGCCAAGTCCTTCGTGCGCGGCCACGTCGTGCTCGCCTCCGGCAAGGAGAGCGACCACTACTTCGACATGAAGCCCACCATGTTCGACCCCGAGGGCGCCGAGCTCCTGGCCGACCTCATCTACGCGCGCATCGCCGAGACCGGCGCCGACATCGTCGGCGGGCTCGAGATGGGCGCCGTGCCGCTCATCACGCCGATCTCGATCGCGAGCCGCCGCGCCGGCCGCCCGCTGCCGGGCTTCTTCGTCAGGAAGACGGTCAAGGACCACGGCACGAAAAAGCTGGTCGAAGGCCTTTCCGACGTCGCGGGCAAGCGCGTCGTCATCGTCGAGGATGTGACCACGACCGGCGGCTCGGCCATGAAGGCCGTGGATGCGCTCACCGCCGCCGGCGCGACCATCACCCTCGTCATCTCGATCCTCGACCGCGAGGAAGGGGCGGCGAAGCTCTACGCCGACGCCGGCATTGCCTTCGCGTCGCTGTTTGAGGCGAGCGAGTTCCTCAAGGGCTGAGCCCGTCACGCGC
>JBFXEP010000230.1:0-5627 GCA_050179995.1 Hyphomicrobium sp. | reverse complement strand
GATGCGAAAGGCGACCGGGGTCAGGAACAGCGTGAAGATGGTCGCGAAGCCCAGGCCGCCGATGATCACCCAGCCGAGGGCCAGGCGGGCCTCGGCGCCCGCGCCGTGGGCAAAGACCAGCGGCAGCGCGCCCAGCACGGCGGCCATCATGGTCATCATCACCGGGCGGAGGCGGGTCGTTGCGGCCTCGCGGATGGCGGTGTCGACGTCGACGCCCTCGTCGCGGCGCTGGTTCGCGAACTCGACGATCAGGATGCCGTTCTTGGCCATGATGCCGACCAGGAGCACGAGGCCGATCTGGCTGTAGATGTTCATGCTGCCGCCGGTCAGCGCGATGGCGAGGGTGGCGGCGGCGAGGCCGAACGGCACCGTGAAGAGGATGACGAGGGCGCTGATCGTGCTCTCGAACTGCGCGGCCAGCACCATGAAGACGACTAGGAAGGCGATGCCGAACACCAGGGCCGTGTTCTGAGAGGATTCGGCCAGCGTGCGCGCCTCGCCGAGAAGGATGATCGACATCTGCGGCTCGAGCACCTCGGCGGCGGCGGCGCGCATGGCGGTCACCGCGTCGCCCAGCACCATGCCTTCGGCGAGGTTGGCCGTGATCGGCACGGAGCGCTGGCGATCCTCGCGCCCGAGGCTCGGCGAGATGGCGTTCTCCTTGATCGTCACCAGCGAGGACAGGCTGATGAAGCTTCCGTTGCTCGTCTTGACGAAGAGGTTGCCCAAATCCGACGGGTCGTTGATTGGGCGGCCGCCGGCCTTCACCTGCACCTCGACGATCTCGTCGCCGATGAAGAGATCCGCGGCCTTCTGGTAGTCGATCATGGTGTTGATCAGGCTGGTGATGGTCTCGATCGGGACGCCGAGCTTGGTCGCGGCCTCGCGGTTGATGCGCACCGAGAGCTGCGGCTGCGTGGTGTCGTAGTCGGTGCGGGCGTTGGTGAAGCCGGGTGTCGTCGCCAGCTTGCTCGCGAGCTTGCCCGCGACATCGGCCAGCTTGTCGTAGTCAGGTCCAGCGATGGCGAAGCGCAAGCCCTGGCCGCCACCGCGAATGCCGAGGCTGTTGCCCGAGCGCATCGAGATTGACAGGCCGGGAATGCCGGTGAGCTTCTTCTGCAGCTCCGCCTGGATCTCCTGCTGCGAGCGGCTGCGCTCGCTCCAGTCGGCGAGCGAGGCGACGACGGTCGCGCTGTTGGTGCCGCCGCCTCCGACGGTTGCCAGAACGGCGGTGATCTCGCCGTCCTTCTTCAACGCCGCAAGCGCGTTCTCGACCTGCACCGTGAGCCTCGACATATATTCGAGGTTGGCGCCCTGCTGGGCTCGGAGCGAGATCTGGATCACGCCGCGATCCTCGGACGGCGTGATCTCCTGCGGCAGCAGCTTGTAGGCGGTCCAGCCGAGGGCGGCGAAGCCGAGGCAGACGCCGATGACGAGGAAGCGGGCCTTGAGGCAGATGTCGAGGATGCGGGCGTAAGCCGAGCCGAGCGCGTCAGCGAAGCGCGCAAACCAGTCGGGTTTGGCGCCTTCGGCCGCGTGCGGCTCGGTGGTGCCGAGCTTCGCGGCGAGCATGGGGCAGACGGTCAATGCGACGACGGCGGAGATCGCCACGGCGAAGGCCATCACGAACCCGAACTCGGAGAACAGGCTGCCGACGACGCCCGGCATGAAGGAGATGGGCACGAAGACGGCGATGAGGGTCGCGGTGGTGGCGAGCACCGCGAACACGATCTCGTAGGTGCCGATGACGGCCGCGGCGCGCTTGCCGGCTCCCAGGGCGCGATGGCGGGCGATGTTCTCGACGACGATGATGGCGTCGTCGACGACGAGGCCGGTGGCGATGACGAGCGCGAGCAGCGTCAGGACGTTGAGCGAGAAGCCGGCCATCCAGATGGCTGCCAGTGTGCCGACGAGCGAGACCGGGATCGAGAACGCGGGGGCCAGGGTCTCACGCACCGAGCCGAGGAAGGCGAAGATGATGAAGATGACGATGACGGTCGACAGGATCAGGGTGAGCACCACCTCGCGGATCGACTCGCGGATGAAGATGGCATCGTCGGAGGTGATGGAGAGCGTCACGCCCTTGGGTACGGACTGCTGAAGCTCGGCCACCGCCGCGCGCACGCCTTCCGAGATGGCGATGGTGTTGGCCTTGGCCTGGCGGATGATCTCGACGCCGATGGCGGTCTGCCCGTCGAGGCGGGTCATGGCGGTCGCTTCCTGGAAGGCCCAGCGGACGAAGGCCACGTCGCCGACTTTGGTCTGTGCGTTGAGCTCGAGAGCCGCGACGTCCTGCGGCGTGTCGACGGGCGCCTCGGCGCGGACGATCAACTGCTGGGTGGCGTTCTCGAGGGCGCCGGAGGGCGTCGTGACGGAGGCGCGGCCGATGGTGCTGATCAGGTCGTCGAGGCTCAAGCCGCGGGCGGCCAGCGCGACCTGCGAGACGCGCACCTCGATGGTGCGCGCACGCAAGCCGTAGGAGTTGGCGGCGGCGACGCCTTCCACGGCGGCGAGCCGGTCCTCAATCACGTTGTTGACGAGGTCGGTCAGCTCGCTTTCCGACAGGGTGCTCGAGGCGACCGACATGCGGATGATGGGGGAAGCGTCGGCGTCGGCCTTCACGACGCGCGGCTCGTCGTCCATGTCGTTCGGCAATTGTCCCTGCACGCCGGCCACGGCGTCGCGCACGTCCATGGAGGCGACCTGCATGTCGGTGTCGGTCGAGAACTCGACGGCGACGCGGCTCGATCCGTAGGACGAGTTCGACGAGATGTTGGTGACGCCCTGCACGCGCGAGACGGCGCTCTCGACGATGGCGGTGATCTGGGCGTCCATGCTCTCGGGCGAGGCGCCGGGATAGCTCGAGCGCACCGTGACGACGGGGCGGTCCACGTCCGGAAGCTCGCGGATCTCGATCGATTGCACGGCGGCGACGCCGGCAATGATGATCAGGAGGTTCAGCACCATGGCGAGGATGGGCCGGCGCACGAAGACGCTGACCCAGCCGCCATCATCGGGCGGCTGGCCGGCGTGCGAGGGCGATTGAGGGTTCGGCGTGCTCATGGGTGGGTTCCGTTTGCGGATGAGGAGGAGCTCGGACGGCGATCGCGCCTCAGGAGCCCACTTGCCTGACCTTCTGCCCGGCGGAGAGCAGCCCGCCGCCCTCATTGACGATCTTCTGGCCGGGCTCGAGCGCCGCATCGACAAAGACCCGGTCGCCGTCGCGGGCGAGGATGGCGGCATCGACGCGTTCCACCGTGCTGTCGTCCTTGAGCCGCCACACGTAGGCGCCGTTGCGGTCCCACTGGATGGCGAGGCCGGGCACCACCGGCGACTTGTCGCCGGAAAGCTGGACGGAGACCGAGAAGGTGGAACCCGGGATCAGGGAGAGGTCGGGGTTGGGGATCTCGCCGCGCACGGACAGCGTGCGCGTCACCGGATCGATGCGCGTGCCAACGGCCGCCACCTTACCGTTGAAGACCTCGCCCGGGCGCGCGGCGAGGCTGGCGCGCATGTCCATGCCGGTCTTGATCTGCGGGGCGACCGACTCGGGCACCGTGAACTCGATGACGATGGTGGTGCGGTCGTCGAGGGGTGAGATCGGGTTGCCGACGGCGAGATAGTCGCCGACCTGCAGGTTCGTGAGCCCGATCACGCCGGCGAACGGCGCCTTGATGGTCATGCGGTCTAGGTCCTCGCGGGCGCGGCGCAGCGCGGCGTCGGCCACTTTGAGCGCGGTTTCGGCCTCGGCCTTGACGACGCGCGAGACCGCGGCCTCGTTGAGCTGCTTGTAGCGCTCGACCGCGTCGTTGGCCTGGGCGCGCTGGGCGTCCGCCGTTTCAACCGCAATGGCTTCCGGCTCGGAGGCGAGCTTGACCAGCACCTGGTCCTTCTCGACGCGGTCGCCGCCCTTGAACAAGATATCGGTAATGACGCCGGCCACGCGCGTCGTCAGCGTCACCTGCTCCTGGGCGCGGCCAGAGCCGACGGCGGCCACGCGCTCGCTCACCGGCTCGGTCTTGACGTCGTAGACGGACACGACGGCTTCGCTCGGGCCGCGCTGACGGCGCTGCGCTTCAGCGTGCGGGGCGGAGACGAGCAGCAGGGCGGCGGCCGAGGCGATGCCCAGGGCGAAGTCGGCGAGCGTCTGCCTCGCGCAGCGAGCGGATGTCGATGTCATTGATCCCCCAAGCCAAATTCTGCCTGTTCCGTCGTAAGGCGCGCCGCCTCAATTCCTGATGACAAACGCAGAGCGGTGCCGAATCCGTCGTCCCGGCGGCGGCGTTCAAGCGTTGCCGCGCGCGAGACGTTCCATCGTGGCGAGCATTTAGGCAAGAGCGCGTTCGCGAGCTTATTTCGCGCGGCGCCGGCGATGCCGAGCCGTCAGATGTCGATCAAAAAGCGCGGTGGTGGCGGGCTCCCGACTCGTGGAGCAGCCTACTTCGTCTCGTCGGGTGCGCGATGGTAGGCGTCGTCGGAGCGAATGATGTCATCCTCGCCCAGATAGGAGCCGATCTGCACCTCGATGAGCTCCAATGGAACGCGCCCGGGGTTCTCGAGGCTGTGCCAGTGCGTCGCCGTGATGTAGACGCTCTCGTTCTCCTGCACGAGGCGCGCCTCGCCGTTGATCGTCACCTTGGCGGTGCCGCGCACGACGGTCCAATGCTCCGAGCGGTGGTGGTGCATCTGTGTCGAAAGCCGGCCGCCGGGCTTGACGTGCAGGAGCTTGACCTGAAACCGGGGCCCGACGTTCAGCGTCTCGAAGAAGCCCCATGGACGATGATTGCGGAGGTGCTGCTCCTGCTCGCGGCGATTGGACTGGCGCAGGCTCTGGACGATCCTGGCCACGTCCTGGCTGCGCCGCTTGTCGGCGACGAGGAGCGCGTCCGGCGTGCTGACGATGACGAGATCGCTCACGCCGATGGTCGAGACCAGGGCTTTCTCGCTGTGGACATAGGTGCCGGCGGTGTCGATCAGGATGGCGTCGCCCTCAACGGAGTTGCCGTGCTCGTCATGCTCGGCGACATCCCACAACGACGACCACGATCCAACGTCGTTCCAGCCTGCGTCGAAGGGAAGGATGGCCGCGCGGTTGGTTCTCTCCATCACCGCGTAGTCGATCGATATGTTGGGCGAGGCGGAGAATGCGGCGCCGTCGAGGCGCAGGAAGCCGAGGTCGCGGGTGACGCCGGCCCAGGCCTTGCGGGCGGCCGCGAGCACGTCCGGCTGGTAGGCCTCGAGCTCGTCCAGGTAGGCGCGGGCGCCGAGGACGAAGATGCCGCTGTTCCAGAAGTATCCGCCGGCATCGACATAGGCCTGCGCCTTGTCCGGCAGCGGCTTCTCGGTGAACTCGGCCACCGTGTAGGCCTCCTCGTCCGAGCCCGCGAGCGGCTCACCGCGGCGGATGTAGCCGTAGCCGGTGTGCGGCTCCGTCGCCGGGATGCCGAACAGCACCAGCTTGCCGGACGCGGCCACTTCGGCGGCGCGGTGCAGGCACTCTTGGAATGCCGCGCCGTCCTTCACCACATGGTCGGACGGCAGCACGGCCAGGATGGCGCCGGCATCGTCGGCCAGCGCCGCGAGCGCGGCCACGGCGATGGCGGGGGCGGTGTTGCGCGCCACCGGCT
>JBFXEP010000229.1:0-5640 GCA_050179995.1 Hyphomicrobium sp. | reverse complement strand
CCATCTCTTCCGCATAGAAGCAGATGTTCTCAGTGTGGGAGTTCTTGGCTCGATACATGGCCAAGTCTGCATTGTTTAATAGGGCTGTGGCGGTTGAAGCGTGGTCCGGATAGAGCGCGATGCCGATGCTCGCGCCGCAGACGGCGTCGACATGGTCGATCTGTACGGCAGAGAAGAGCTCCTTCTCCAGGCGGGCCGCCAGGTCGAGCGCCTCGTTACGGTTACGCGCATGGCATACGGCAACGAACTCGTCGCCGCCGAGGCGTGCCAGATACTCGCCGTCGCGCAGGACGCTGCGCATTCGCTCTGAAAGCACGCGCAGCACGATGTCTCCGGCCGCGTGTCCTTGGAGATCGTTGACCTCCTTGAACCGGTTGAGATCGATGGCCAGCAACGCGAGCGACGAATTTTCCTCCCGCGCTGCGAGTTGTTGATCCAGATGCTCCAGGAAAGCGGCGCGGTTCGGCAGGCCCGTCAGGGTATCGGTGCGTGCCAGGCTTGCGATGTGGCGCTCTTGCTCGAGGCGCGGGCGGATATCGCGCAACGCATAGACGCGGAACGCTGCTTCGCCCGGCTTGCCGGTTTCCGTATGAGCCGCGATCTCGACTGCGATGCCGTCTCCGTGTTTGGATCGCAGTGTAGCGCGCACGATGGAGGCCTCGCCGAGATTTTCGGTCTTAAAGCCAGCCGCGGCGACAGGCCCCCCGACCAACTCGTCCCGAGAGAAGCCGCTCAACGTTTCGAATGCGGCGTTGATCTCGATGATCTTGTCGTTCTGCTCGATGATCATGCCGTCGGCCGAGCTGCCGGCAAGATGGCGCAGCCGCGCAGCAGCCTGCTCGCGGATTTGCTGGTCTACGAAATGGCTGACCCAGACGATGCCGATCACGAGAAGCGCCACGCCCGTCACCGAGAAGGCCAGCATTTGGCGCGCGGTTTCGCTGGTTGCTTCCGTCCCGGAAGGCGCGAACGGCAGTATCGTCATCGCCGCCATGGCCGTAAAATGCAGGCCGACGACGGCAATCACCAGTACCCCCGCGGCGCCGCCTCGAGCCCAGAAAGGATCCGAGACGACCGCACGGTTGAACGCCACTGCCATAATCGCGATGGACCACAAGACGGAGGCAACGACGTAGGGCGAACTCCACAACACCATGGCCTCGACGGAGAACGCCGCCATTCCGATGTAATGCATGACGGAGACGCCGGCCCCGAACAGGGCGCCGCCAAGTTCGGGTGCGAGCGAAATGCGCTGGGCCGCGATCCAAAAGGCCGCGATGCCCGAAACAACCACGAACACCAGCGAAAGTGCGGTCAGGCCGGGCTCGTAGCTGACGGGCGTCTTCGTCTCGTAGGCGAGCATGGCCACGAAATGCGTGCACCAAATGCTTGAGCCCGCCGCAACCGCGCTAAGAAAGATCCAAACTTTGAACGTTTCGCCGTCGCGTGCCCTGGCGCGTTGGAGCAGTCCCATGGACGTCCACGCGCCCAGGCTGCAGATCAAAGCAGCGAGAGCGACCAATACAATATTATGTTCTGTCGCAATGCATGAAAGAATGCGCATGCGAAATTGCCCCGGCATCAAACCCGAAGCTAATTCTTACAATCAAAGTATGAATAATGTTGCAGATGTGGGCTGACGGATTGTTAGACGTTTTTAGGCGTTGTTCGGGCCAGTTTTTTTGCCACCGTTCGCGCCGCGTCCCCGATGAGCGGAGTCGGGCGCCCGAACAGGAAGCCCTGCACCTCGTCGCAGCCGCGGCTGCGCAGGAACTCGAGCTGCTCCATCGTCTCCACCCCCTCCGCCAGCACGGGAATGTGCAGCGCCGACCCCAACGCCAGCACGGCGACCATCACCTCGCGCGCCTGCTGATCTACCTCAAGGCCCTTCATGAACGAATTGTCGAGCTTGATCTTGTCGAAGCCGAACGAGCGCAGCGTCGACAGCGACGAGTACCCCGTTCCGAAGTCGTCGATCGCGATCGAAACCCCGAGCGCCTTGAGCTGGCGCAGGATGTGGAACGAGCGCTGCGGATCCTTCATCAGCGCGCTTTCGGTGGTCTCGAGCTCGAGCCGTGAAGCCTTGAGCCCGGTCTCGAGCAGCACCTGGTGCACGAAAGCGGGGAGGTTGCCCTGCGCGAGCTGCAGCACCGAGATGTTGATGGCGACCTTGTGCGGGTATGACCACGTGGCGGCTTCCGCGCAGGCGGTTCTGAGTACCCATTCGCCGAGCGGCACGATGAGGCCGGTCTCCTCGGCGATGGGGATGAAGTCGTTGGGCACGATGAGGCCGCGCTCGGGATGGCGCCAGCGGATGAGCGCCTCGTACCCGGTCACGATCTCCGTGTCGGCCGCGACCTGCACCTGATAGTGCAGCTCGAACTGGCGGTCGGCTACGGCCAGCGCGTCCCTGAGGTCGGCCGCGATCCGCCGCCTGGCGCGCACCGCCTCGTCCATCTGCTCCTCGTAGAAGCAGACGTTCTCGGCCAGCGTGTTCTTGGCCCGGTACATGGCCACGTCGGCGTTGTTCATGAGCGCGGTCGCCGTCGAGGCGTGGTACGGGTAGAGCGCGATGCCGATGCTGCCGCCGCACACCACGTCGACGACGTCGAGCGGAACCGGCGAGTCGAGTGCCGCCTCGATGCGCTTGGCGAGACGCATCGCATGCTCCTGCTCCCACACGTGCGCGACCACCACGAACTCGTCGCCGCCGAGCCGCGCCACGAACTCGCCTTCGCGGATCGCGCCACGCATGCGCGTCGAGAGCACGCGCAGCACCTGGTCGCCCGCCGCATGCCCGTGCACGTCGTTGACCTCCTTGAACCGGTTGAGGTCGATGGCGAGCAGCGCGACGTATCCTTCCTTGTGGCTCGTGATGGCCCGGTCGATATGGTCGAGGAACGACACCCGGTTCGGGAGCCCGGTCAGGAGGTCGGATGTGGCGAGGTTGGCGATCCGCCGCTCCTGCTCGAGACGCGGCCTGATATCGCGGATGGAGTAGATCCTGAGGCCTTTTTGCTCGGTGCTGTCGGCGTCGCCGTTCGCAACCACCTCGACCGGCATGGAGTCGCCGTCGCGCGTCCTGAGGGACACGCGGGAGATCGTCCCGTCGGGCAGTGCGCCTCCATCGAGGCCCCACGTGTCGAGTGTGGTGTCGAGCATCTCCTCGCGCGGCGATCCGGTCATGGCCGCGACGGAGGCGTTCGCTTCGATGATGCGCCCGCCCGCCTCGACCAGCATGCCGTCGACCGTGCTTTCGACCAGATGACGCAGCCGCGCCGTGAGCTGCGCTTGCCGCCTGCGATCGATGAAGTTGTTGATGGCGACGATGCCCAACACGATCAGCGTGCCGACCGTGACGGCATAGGCGAGGATTTGCTCCGCATCGTTGACCGTGAGCGAACCTTCGTGGGGCGCCAGGGGAAAGATCGTCATCGCCGCCATGCCGGTGAAATGCAGGGAGAGCACGGCGAGGGCGAGGATTGCCGGGCCCCCGTACGTTTGCCAGCGCATGTCGGACAGGGTGCTCTGCTCGAACGCAATCACGGACAGCGAAACGGAAAGCATCACCGACGAGGCGACATAGCCCAAGTTCCAATCGACGACCGCATCTACGAGGTAGGCGGCCATGCCGGTGTAGTGCATGACCGCGACCCCGAGGCCGAACAAGGCGCCGGCGACCTCGGGAGCATGGCGAAAGCGCAGCGCGCCGACGGTGAAGGCGACGAACGAGCTCGCGATGATGATGACGAGCGAGAGCGCGGTAAGAGTAGGATCGTACCCGGTCGGGGCCGGGGGCCGGTAGCCCAGCATGGCCACGAAATGGGTGCACCAGATGCTCGAGCCCGCCGCGATGGCTCCGAGGAACGCCCAGGCCAGGAAGGCCCCGCCGTCACGGTTACGCGCCCTGAGATAGAGGGGCACCGACGCCCAGACGCCAAGCCCGCACACGAGGCCAGCGATAACGAGCAGGCCGAGGTCATGCTCGGTAGTAATACAAGTCAGAATCCGCATGGAATTGAAGCCTCTAAGTGAGGCTCCGAACTTAGAACATATAGATGAACAAAGTTTATTGAACAGCGGAGAACTATGTGAGCGCCGAGTCACCTGCTCTAGTCGTGCGCGGGCTCCGCATGGCCCGGTGTCGCGGGCACGAGGTTGACGCTCTCGCCGCAGCCGCAGGCGCCCGTCTGGTTCGGGTTGTTGAACACGAACTGCGCCGACAACTTGTCGGCCTTGTAGTCCATCTCCGTGCCGAGCAGATAGAGCACGGCCTGCGGGTCGACGATCACTCTGGCGCCATCCTGCTCAACGACCTCGTCGAACTTTCCGACGCTGTCGGCCCACGTCATCGTGTATTCCATGCCCGCGCAGCCGCCCTTCTTGACCCCGATCTTGAGGCCGGCGATCCCGGGGCCCTTGTCGGCCATGACGGCCCGCACGCGATCGGCGGCGCGCGGCGTCAGCGTCAGCACCTGCGGCCGGGGCCGGCGGGTCGGGGTTGCGGCGGTCTGGTCGGTCATCGGCGAGCAAGTCCTGGTTCGATCCGGGAGGTCCGGATCACAGATGAATATAGCGTGGCCGGCCACCCTTTGCGAGGCCGCCGCTTGCCGAGGCAACCTCAGAACATGTTGAGCGCGAGGCGGGCCTCATCCGACATACGGCTCTGGTCCCAGGGCGGATCGAAGGTCAGGATCACCTTGGCGCCGCTGATGCCCGGAACCGCATTGACCGCGTCCTCGACCCACTGCGGCATCTCGCCCGCCACCGGGCAGCCCGGCGCCGTGAGCGTCATCTCGACCATCACCTCGCGCGCGTCGCTGATGTCGATCTTGTAGATGAGCCCTAGCTCGTAGATGTCAGCCGGGATCTCGGGGTCGTACACGGTCTTGAGGGCCGCCACGATGTCGCTCGTCAGCCGCTCGATCTCCTCCGGCGGCAGCGCCGAGGCCGTCTGAGCGGCAGCGGTCGGCGTGGCGTCCGGCTTGATGGCCGCCTCGGTCGGCGCTCCCTGCGCGTCCTGTGCTTCGAGCTCGGTCATGGCTCTTTCCTCCTGGCCCATGATCGCTTCGGACCCTATCAGTCCGAAGCGTGAATCATTGGCCACATCAAAAACCTAGAGCGCGAACGCGCTCTAGGCGAAGAAGTCCTTGGCCCGCACCAGCGCCGCAACCAGCGCGTCGACCTCGGCCTTCGTGTTGTACATTGCCAACGACGCCCGGCAGGTGGCCGTGACGCCGAGTCGCTCCATCAGCGGCTGCGCGCAGTGATGCCCGGCGCGGATGGCGATGCCCGACCGATCGATGATCGTCGCCACGTCGTGCGGATGCAGGCCCTCGATGTTGAAGGCGTGGATCGCCCCCTTGCCCGGAGCCGTGCCATGGATCGTCAAGCCCGGCACCTCCTTGAGCCGCTCGAAGGCATACTGCCCGATCTCGGCCTCGTACTGCGCGATGCGGTCGCGGCCGGTCTGCATCATGTAGGAAAGCGCCGCCCCCAATCCAATCGCCTGGACGATGGCCGGCGTCCCGGCTTCGAACCGGTGCGGCGGCTTCGCATAGGTTATACGGTCGACCTCCACCACCTCGATCATCTCGCCGCCGCCCTGGTAGGGCGGCATGGCCTCGAGGTGCTTCTTCT
>JBFXEP010000228.1:0-5641 GCA_050179995.1 Hyphomicrobium sp. | reverse complement strand
TTGCGGACGTCATCGGCGAGAGGCGGTCCGGGAGAGCGCATCTGCTGGCGTTTGCTATCGACGAAGGCGTCGAGCGGGAGATGCCCGACCTCAAGCGGCGCATCGCGAGCTACGTAGCGGCGAGGCCGGATCTCGCGCTCGCCGGACCGATCGAGACGATCACCGGCGGCGAAGCGGCAAAGAACGATCCGGCGCACGTCGCTCGTCTGCAAGAGCGGTTCGTCGCGCTCGGCCTCGACCGGCATTCCTACGTCATCTGCGTCGGCGGAGGCGCGGTGCTCGACCTCGTCGGATATGCCGCGGCGACGACGCATCGCGGCCTTCGCCACATCCGCATTCCGACGACCGTGCTGGCTCAGAACGATTCCGGCGTCGGCGTCAAAAACGGCATCAACGCCTTCGGCATGAAGAACATGCTCGGCACGTTCGTGCCGCCGCATGCCGTGATCAACGACTCGGCGTTCATCGATGTGCTTCCAGGGCGCGACAAGCGCGCGGGCATGGCGGAAGCCGTGAAGGTCGCGCTGATACGTGACAGGGCGTTCTTCGAATGGCTCGAGGAGAAGGCGGAGGCGCTTGCCCTCTTCGCCTCCGCCCCACTCGAGAAACTGATCCGCCACTGCGCGCTTCTCCACATGCGCCAGATCGCGCACGGCGGAGATCCCTTCGAGCGCGGCAGCGTGCGACCCCTGGATTTCGGGCACTGGGCCGCGCACAAGCTCGAGGTGCTTTCCGGCTACGAGCTGCGCCACGGCGAGGCGGTTGCGATCGGCATCGCGTTGGACACGCGCTATTCGGTGCTGGCCGGACTTTTTCCCGCGGGACAGGACGTGCGCGTCTGCCGTCTGTTGAAGCGGCTCGGCTTCGCGCTTTGGCATCCGTGCTGCGATCGGCGCGACGACAGCGGAGCACGCGTCCTGCTCAAAGGGCTCGAGGAGTTCCGCGAGCACCTCGGAGGGGAGCTCACCATCACGCTCCTTTCGGAGCTTGGCACCGGCGTCGAGGTCCACACCATGGATACGGGCCTCATCGGTGAAGCGCTCGACTGGCTCCGCGCGGAGGCCTAGCGCGCATGCAACTGGAACTTCCTGGACAGCCGCATCTGACCTACTGCACGAACATCCACGCGGGTGAGACCTGGGCCGATATTCGCGCCGCTCTCGCGCGGCACCTCCCGGCCATCAAGCAGCAGGTCTCGCCTGGGAGCGCGATGGGCGTGGGGCTCAGGCTTTCGGCCCTGGCCGCGCGCGAGCTTGCTCATCCCGCGGCGCTGGCGGAGTTCCGGCAGTTCCTTGGCGAAGGCGGCTTCTACGTGTTCACGGTCAATGCGTTCCCCTACGGCAGCTTTCACGGCGAGCGGGTAAAGGAGCGTGTCTACGCGCCGGACTGGCGTGCGTCGGAACGGGTGCGCTTCACCAACCAGGTGGCCGATCTTCTCTCGAAGCTCGCGCCCCCGGGGCTTTCCGCCAGCATCAGCACCGTGCCGGGCGCTTTCCGCACCGAGGTCGCGGGCGAGGCCGATGTGGCGCGGATCGTCGACGGTCTGTTGCGCGCTGCCGCTCATCTTCACGCCATCCGCCGCACCACAGGCCGCACGATCACGCTCGCCATCGAGCCCGAACCGGCCTGCTTTCTCGAGACGACGCAGGAGGCCGTTCGCTTTCTCGAGGAGCGGCTCTTCGCGTGGGACGCCAGCGCCGCGTTCGCGCGTCTCGTTGGCGTCTCACCTTCGGAGGCCGAGCGGAGCGTGCGCCGGCACATAGGGCTCTGTTTCGACGTCTGCCATTCCGCGGTGGCCTTCGAGGAGACCGTGCCGACGCTCGAAGCCGTGCGCGCGGCCGGGATCGCCGTTCCAAAGCTGCAGCTCAGCGCGGCGTTGCGGGCAACAGGAGACGCAGCCCTGTTCGAAACGCTGCTCGGCCGCTTCGACGACGGCATCTACCTGCACCAGACGGTGCAGCGGCGCGACGGCATGCTCACGCGCCACACGGATCTTCCCGATGCCTTCGCTGCCGCGCGGCGCGGAGAGGCCGGTGGCGAATGGCGTGTGCATTGCCACGTCCCGGTGTTCCTCGGCCAGTACGAGGCCCTAGGGTCGACGCAACAGAACCTGCGCGAGGCGTTGGCGCTCTGCCGCCGGCAGGAGATCGCTCCCCACCTCGAGGTGGAGACCTACACCTGGAATGTGCTTCCCGACGCGCTCAAGTCCCACGAGGTCACAGGCGACATCGTGCGCGAGCTTCGCTGGGTGCGCGCGGAGCTCGGGGCGTGAGCACGCTGTCGGCGCTTCTGCGGCTCGCCCGCATTTCGAACCTGCCCACCATCTGGAGCAACGTGCTCGCGGCGTCGGTGCTCGCGGACGGTCTGTCGCTGCCCGGGCTTACGACGGTGCTCGCCGCGATGTCCGCGCTCTACACGGGCGGCATGGTGCTCAATGACGCGTTCGACCACGCGTTCGACACGCGCATGCGCCCGGAACGGCCGTTGCCTTCGGGCGAGGTCGCGGCATCGGCGGCGTGGCTCGCCGGTGGCAGCTTGCTCGCTGCCGGCGTCGCGCTGCTCGCCACCTTCGGTTGGGAGAGCGCCATTGCCGGCCTGACGCTGGCAGCGTTGATCCTGATCTACGACGCCTGGCACAAGGGCAACCCACTTTCCCCCGTGATCATGGGGGCATGCCGGGGGCTGGTCTACATCGGAACGGCGCTTGCCGCCGGCGCCATGCTGTCCGCACCCATTCTGGCGGCCGCGCTTGCGCTCCTTCTCTACGTCGTCGCCCTCACCTTCCTCGCAAAGCGAGGCTTCACACGCGTCGGCGCCCTGATCGCAGCCATATCGCTCCTCGATGCGGGAATCGCAGCGGCGAGCGGAAATGCGACGGTCGCGACAGTCTGTGCCTGCCTTTTCCTCCTCACGCTTGCCCTGCAGCGTGTCGTTTCCGGAACCTGATGGACACGCCGATGACTGCGCCCCATCCCCCACGAGCCGACGTATCCCAGAGCAAGGCGCTCTTGCGCGCGTGGCTGTCGTCGCGCCTCTCTCCCGACGCGCTCGGATGGCTCGACCAGCAGATCGCCCTGATCGAAGCCGGCGAGCGACCGCAGCAGCTCGCCATCGCCGTGGGTCTTGCGCCGCGCAAGACGAGTAAGGCCGACCTTGAACTCACGCCCGCCGAGCATGAAGCCGGCAGAGCCGCGCGCGAAGGCCTCGACCCCACGGACTGGAGCATCGATCAGGCCGCCCGCATCCTTCTCGCCCTCGCGAGCTTTCGCGGCGATGAGCGCGCGTTCGCCTCCGGCGTCGACCGCATCTTCCCATCGGCGGAAATCGGCGAGCAGATCGCGCTCTTGAAAGGTCTGCCCCTGTTCCCCGCTGCCGACCTCCTGCAACCGCGCGCCGCCGAGGGGGTGCGCTCGGCCATGCAGCCCATCTTCGAGGCGATCGCGCATCGCAACCCCTACCCGCGCGAAGTCTTCAGCGAGGCGCAGTGGAACCAGATGGTGGTGAAAACCCTCTTCATCGGCAGCCGGCTGGCGCCGATCCAAGGCCTCGACGCACGGCGCAACACGGATCTCGCGCGCATGCTGATCGACTACGCCGACGAGCGCCAGGCCGCAGGCCGGACAATCTCGCCGGAGCTGTGGCGCTGTGTGGCGCCGTTTGCCGGCCCACCGGAGGTGGCGCGCCTTGCCTCCATTCTCGCCCAAGGGCGCGAGGCCGAGCGCACGGGCGCTGCCCTCGCGCTCGCCGAATGCCCACGCCCCGAGGCGCGCGCCGCGCTCGCGGCCCACCCCGACCTCGCAGCCGCCATGGCGAGCGGGCGCATCGGCTGGGACACTCTCTAGCAGACGAAACCGAACCTTGGCGGAGACCTGGATGTTCATCGACCCTCATGCCCACATGATCTCGCGCACGACCGACGACTACGAGGCCATGGCCAAGGCCGGCGTCGTGGCCGTCATCGAGCCGGCGTTCTGGATCGGCCAGGCGCGCACCAACGTCGGCAGCTATACCGACTACCTTTCGCACATCCTGGGTTTCGAGCGCTTTCGCGCCGGCCAGTTCGGCATCCGGCACTACTGCTGCGTCGGGCTCAACTCGAAGGAGGCCAACAACGAGGCCCTGGCGGAGGACGTGATGCAGATTCTGCCCGGCTTCGCGCTCAAGGAGGGCGTGGTCGCCATCGGCGAGATCGGCTACGACGAGCAGACGGCGCTCGAGGACAAGTATTTCCGCCAGCAGCTCGATATCGCCAAGGAGTTGGATCTGCCGGTCATGATCCACACGCCGCATCGCGACAAGAAGCGCGGCGCCTCGCGCTCCATGGACGTTATCCTCGAGCACAAGGTCGATCCGTCACGCGTCGTGATCGATCACGTCAATGAGGAGACCATCCAGGAGGTGCGCGACCGCGGATTCTGGGCCGCCTTCTCCATCTATCCACATTCCAAGATGACGGCCGAGCGGATGGTGGCGCTCGTCAAGAGCTACGGGCCGGAGCGGCTGATCGTCGATTCCGCGTGCGACTGGGGAGTCTCAGATCCGCTCTCGGTGCCGAAGACCGCCAAGCTGATGGCGGAGCAGGGCCTCTCCGATGAGGCCATCCGCCTCGTGACCTACGCCAACGCGCTGTCGGTCTACGGCCAAAGCGGCCAGATGGCGGAGAGCGACTGGCTTTCCCCGGCCGCCATCGATCAGCGCACGCTCTACCAGGGCAATACCGTCTTGCGCGGCGGCCAGACGCCTCGTGTTGAAGACAAGCCGGTCTAGCGTGATCTCGTCGGCGAAGTGCTCATCCATGAAGGCGATCACGCGGCGCAGGCGCGCATCCGAAATCGTGCCGATGCTGCGCGCGTCGGATGCAGACAAAGCGCTGACGGATCTGGCTTTTTGCGTCCCGACGCGACGGGTCAGGTGCCTTACGGGCGCGGAAGCCCTGGCGCGAAGCTCATGACGGATATCGGACCGGACTTTGCAGTCGTTCGACCGGGCACCTCTTCAAAAAAGGCATGATCGAAAGCGAAGCGGATATGCCCTCCGCTGTGTCCCGCCAGTCTCACGCATCGTTCAAAATCAGCCGACTGTAAAACGGCGCTATGCCCCGGTGGTTTCTGCTGTAACTAATCAAGGCAATGTAACGCGCTTTGCGAATTGGCCAGTGTTTTGCGGAGGCAATAATGTTTGCGTATGCCTCGCGCACCGTTTTCCGGTGCGCTTTGATCATAGCCGTTTCCCTCACAAGCGGCTGCTCCAACTACATCTTCGAAACGTTCGACATCGATGACAACGAGAGCTTGAGCATCGATGCCAAGCAGCGTCTGGTGCTCAACACGCATGAAGGCGGCAAGACGCGCGATCGCAAGATCGTGTGCGCCGAGCCCAGCCCCGACGCCCTGACGGCGACCTCGGCGGCGGCTTCCGGCGGCGCCGCGTTCACGGTTCCCGGTGCCGCGACCGAGAACGCGAAAGAAGCGCAGCTTGCGGCCGCCTACTCAAGGGGGGAGACCGCAGGCTCACTGGGTCTGCGCACACAGACCATCCAGCTCCTGCGTGACGGCCTCTACCGCGCCTGCGAAGCCTACATGAACGGCGCCATCGATCAGTTTCAGTACAATATCATCCTGACCAACGTGAACAGGATGAC
>JBFXEP010000227.1:0-5652 GCA_050179995.1 Hyphomicrobium sp. | reverse complement strand
AGTAGAAGCCGCCCAGGCGGTAGACCGCGAGGTAGCGGAAGAAGTCGAAGCGCTGGATGCGGACCGGGAACGAGTCGTAGAGCGCCCTGTATTGCGGGAACTCGTCGTCGATGAACCGCTCGACCGCCGCGTCGTCGAAGAACACGTACTCGAAGTCCGGGTTCAGGAGGCGCATGCTCGCCTGCACCGCGCGCCCGAGCAGCGGCAGGTCCGCGCTCTTGTCGGTCTGAATGATGCGGCGGGGGATGTGGCGGCTCATCGATGGGTCCCTTCCGCCAACCGGGCCGGCTGCGGGCGCCCGGCCAGCAGCTCCTCGTAGATGCCGGTCACGCCGCGCAGCATCCTCGGCACCGAGAAGGCATCCTCGACACGCCGGCGGCCGGCCGCGCCGTAGCGCGCCGCCGTTTCGCGGTCGCGCAGCAGGCTATTCATGGCTTGCGCCAGGGCGTGGGGATCGCGGAGCGGGACGAGCCTCCCCGTCACGCCGTCGACGACGGCCTCGTCGGTGCCGCCAGCTGCTGTCGCGACGACCGGCTTGGCGTACGACATGGCCTCCAGCACAGAGAGCGGCAATCCTTCGTAGAGCGAGGGGAGAACGAACAGGTCGCAGAGCGACAGGAGCTCCGGGATGTCCGGCCTGTGACCCAGGAAACGCACGCGGTCCTCGAGCCCGAGGCGGCGGCACTCTGCTTCGAGGCGCTGCCGCTCGGGACCCTCTCCAGCGAAGAGAAACAAGGCGCCGGGCACGTGCGCTGCGGCTTCGAGCAGGTACCTGTGCCCTTTCTGCTCATGCAGCCGGGCCGGAGTGAGAACCAGGGGCCGATCGCTGCCCCCGGCCAGCGCCTTGCGCAGCTCTTCGTTGCGCGGCACCGGGAGATCGGGGAGCAGCATGCCATTGTGGACCGTCCGCACTTTCGCTTCCGGCACGTGCAGCTCATCCAAGAGGCGCTTTTTGACCTCCTCCGAGACGGCGATGTAGCGATCGATCGCCCGCTGCTGCACCCACTGCTTCGCGCTCGAGAAGCGTGTGCCCTCGATCGGCGAGTGGAGATGCGAGGTGGCGACGACAGCCGGAACGGCGCTCATTTTTGCCGCCATCAAGCCGTGACGGCAGCCGAGCGGCCAATTCAGATGGGCATGAAACAC
Source organism: Hyphomicrobium sp. (assembly GCA_050179995.1). Lineage (GTDB taxonomy): Bacteria > Pseudomonadota > Alphaproteobacteria > Rhizobiales > Hyphomicrobiaceae > Hyphomicrobium_C. The sequence goes on along the minus strand of JBFXEP010000227.1, from coordinate 4,506 downwards.
CGCCGGCTTCAGAGCGGCGAGCTCGCGCACGAGAAGGCCGAGCATGGCCATGCTGCCGCGGCTCCGCATGGCGGGAAGCGTGCGGCACAGAACGCCCTCGCGCGCGATCTCGCTCACAAAATCGGCGATGCCAGGCGCCTCGTGATGGACGAGCACGGGCTGCCAGCGGCGCGTGTCGATGCCCGCCAGCGTGAGAGACACGACCCTTTCGCATCCCCCATACGTGTTCGAGTCGATGTAGTGGACAACGGTCTCCGCGGTCACCGCCTACGCCCCGCAGCAAGCCGTAGCACCTCGGCGGCGGGTTGCATGGCCCGCCACACCTTCTGTCCGAAAAGGCGCTTGAACCTCAGCTTCGCCCAGGGGAGCGTGCGCCAAACTCCGGGATAGAGGCTCCGTGCCGCCTTGGTGAACCTCTCCGAGAGGTCGAGGTCGCCGTCGTTGAACGCACTGCTCGCGTAACCGACCGCGCCCAGGCTCAGCGCGCGAAACATCCGCCGGCGCAGTCCCTCCGGGTCGCGCAACAGAGGCCCGCTGCTTGCGAGGAAGCCCTCCGCGACGAGCTGGCGCTGCTCGAGGTCCGGCAGCCGGCTCTGCCTGAAGTAGGCGTACGACATGTTGCTGGCGTGGCGGCGGTAAACGGCCTGCGCGGCGTCGATCATGCCGACTGGCGCGCGGGCCGCGAGGCGCATCCACATTTCCATGTCGCCGGCGTGCGGCAGCTCGGGACGATAGCCGCCGACTTCCTTTTGCAGCGACGTCCGCACGACCGCAGTCGGAGTGGGGACAGCGTTGTAGGGCCAATTGATCTCGATGAACTCCTCTCCGCTCACGACCCGGTCGCCGCTGCCGTCACCGAACGTGTCCATGCGGCTTTCCGTACCGTCCTCCTGCAGCTCGTTGGCATTGCCGAAGACAAAGCCGACGTCGGGACGGGCGTCGAGGAGAGCGGCGGCGCGGGCCAGTGCGCCCGGCAGCAGGTAATCGTCGGCCGACAAGAGCAGGTAGTAGTCCGCGGAGATCCAGTCGATGCCCTCGTTGTAGGTGGCGATATGCTTCTTGTTGACCGCGTGGCGCACGTAGGTGACGCGCTTGTCCTCGCGCGCCAGCGCCTGGCCGACCTCGGGAGTGTGGTCCGGCGAAGCGTCGTCCAGGATGAGGACGCGAACGTCGACGCCCTCCTGATCGAGGACGCTCTCGACGCACTGCCTCAGATAGTGCGCGTAGCGGTAGCAAGGCACGATGACGTCGATGGAGCTCATCCTACTTCCTTTGCCCTGCCACCTATGCCGTGTACCAACGCGCAATGCGCAAATGACCGAGGAGCTTCTGCACGCGCGCCGGGAGCCGGTCCTCGGCAAGCGACTGCAGCAACCTGTGCAGCGAATAAAGCGCGGTCGCCACGGTGATGGCGATGCCGGCGACCTCATCCCACGGCGGGGGCAGCAGGCGGCAACTCAGGAAAACGGCACTCGCGCACAGGATGAAAATCGCGCCGATCTGCAAGCTCGGCCAGGTCCATCGGAAGCCGCTCAACACGCGAACGATGGGATAGATCATGAGGCCGTGAAAGACATACGAGCCGAAGAACGCGATGCCGGCGCCGTCCACCCCGAAACGCCCGATGCAGTACCAGGTGAGGCTGACGTTGACGATGGCCCAGAGGAGCTCGGTGAGGAAGAAGATCTCCTGCCGGCCCTTGGCGACGATGATGTAGCCGATCGGCCACGTGATGACGCGGAGCGCGACGCCCATGCAGATCCAGCGCAGCGTGTCCACGGCGCCGAAGAACTCGGACGAATAGAACAGGCTTATGACCAGCGGCGCGAACACGATGGTTGCGCAGACGCCGGGGCCGGCCAGCAGCATGCTGACCTGGGCCTGCTCGTTGGTCAGGCGGTTGCACACCGGGTCGTTGCTCGAGACCCCGACCAGGCGCGGGTAGAAATCCGCACCCATGGCCTGCAACACGAAGTTGACGTAGAGCCCGCCCAGCGTCCAAGCCGCGCCGTAGAGCCCTGCCGCCTCGAGGTCGATCTGGCGCACCAGCATCATGCGGACGGCGTAGGACGCAGCCATCATCAGGAATGCGCTGGCCATGAAGGCGAGGCCGAGCTTGAGCAGAGCCGACGCCTCGGAGCGGACATCGGAAACCGTCATCGAGGGGGTGTCGACCTCGATCTTGCGGCTGTACCACCAGGAGATGGCGAGCGACGCCGCGGCGATGCAGACGAGCGCCGGCGCAACTCCCTCCTCGCGCAGCACGTAGATGACGGGTATCGAGATGACGACGCTCGCCAGCGCGCCGAAGATCGAGACCCGGGCAAGATCGGCAATGCGGCGCGTGCCCTGGATGAGGGCGCCTTGTCCGCCGGTGACGAGACGAAAAAAGACCGCAAGCGACAGCAGTGCTATGGCCCAGGCGTACCGATCGCTGCCGAAGGTCAGGACGGAAACTTGCGGGCTCATGATGGCGAGGAGCACGCCTCCAGCCACGCCGAGAACCAATGCCACGCGGCGCAGCACGGTTACGGTGCGGGCGATGCGCCTCTCATCCTCGGTGCTCACCGCCTCGGCGATCTGGCGCACGCCGCTCGCATTGATGCCCATGCCGGCGATGGCCACGACGACATCGACGATCGAGCTGAAAAGCCCAAACAATCCGAAGCCGGCCGTGCCGAGCAGCACCGCCATGACCTTGGTTCGAATGATGCCGATCGCCACCACCAGTATCGACGAGCCGCCGATCAAGGCCGACGACTTCAGGATCTGGCCGTAGGATTTCTGCATCAGGGCGCTTTCAGCCCATCTCCGGTGCCTGGGCGATGGCCGAATGTTGCGATGGCGGATCGGTGAGAGAGCGAGCCTGTTGGTACAGGACAAGGCGCACGCAGGCGACGGACACGACGCATCATCGTTAACGCGTCGGCGGGCGTCCTTCCGCCGCGAGTTTACGCTGCCCGCAAAGGCCGCTCGCCGCGCATTGCCGAGCGGTATGTGCTGGGCCTATAACCTATCCTAACCCATTGTTGCACCGTCTTTCGCTTACGCCCGGCGCTCGACGAGATCGGGCGTGCTCTCCTCCCGCCCCTCGCGCCATCAGGTCGGCCAGCCCTCGCCATGCCCCGTGCATCCAACTCAGCGGCAAGGTCTCGTCGGGCGAAGGGGACGCAGACGGCGAAAGGCGCCCCGAACGCGACGGCAAGCGTTGCTCCGGCGCCCAAGAAGAGCGCCGGCGCGCTCAGGAACCTGCCGCTCGATTTCGTGAAGGGCGCCCTGGTCGTCGTGATGGTGGTCTATCACGCCCTCAACATCCTCTCCGATGCGGGACCCGAGGCCTACACCTATCTGCGGTTCGTGAGCGGCGCCTTCATTCTGGTGTCCGGCTACGTCATCGCGTCGTTTTTCGAGCGCCCGTTCAAAGCCGACCCGGCGGGCACCTCGCGCAAGCTCATCTCGCGCGGGCTCAAGCTGCTTCTCCTCTTCACCCTGCTCAACGTGCTCATCCATTTGACCGGCTTCGGAAATCCGAACAAGGGCCCGACCGGGATCGACCGCTTTCTCGGCTCGCTGCTCGAGGTCTACGTGCAGGGCGCGCCGGGGGCGGCGTCGTTCCAGATCCTGCTGCCGATCGCCTACCTCCTGATCCTCGCACCCCTCGTGCTGGCGCTCGCCGAGGCCGGCGTGTGGGTGCTCGCCGCCGCGATCGCGGCGGCGCTCATCGAGCCCATGCTCGGAGGGAGCTCGGCGAACGCCACGTTCATGGTGCTCGGCGTCATCGGGCTTTCGGGCGGGCTTCTTCTCAGCACGGCAAGGCCGCTCGCTCAGGTGCGCAACGGCTGGGTCGCGCTCGCCGGCCTCGTGGCGGTCACGGCGCTGGCGCCGCTCACCAACGATAACCTGGTGACCTACGCGCTCCAGACGTCGCTCCTGCTCAAGCTCCTTTACGATATTGCCCAGAGCACCGACCTCGGGTCCCAGCTCCCGCGCGCGCTGATCCTGCTCGGCCGCACTTCGCTCGTTTGCTACATTCTGCAAATCATCTTCCTCCAGGTGCTAAATCGCGCTTTTCTCGGCGTGAAATGGCCTCTCGGAGGCGAGCTCGCGCTGGCGGCGCTGGCCACGGTGCTTGTCATGTGGGTGGCCGCGGCAACGCTCGATCGGCTCAGGGCCTCGTATACCTGGATCGACAGGATGTATAAGCTCGTCTTCGGTTGAGCCTCGCTGAGCCGCCCCATCCCTCGCCTTAGGACCGGAACGACCGCCAGGCCATGAGCCCCGCACTCGCAACCCTCGTCTGCCTGGCTTTCATCGCCTATCTCTACTGGCTGGATTTGAGGCGTCCCAATGGGCTGTCACACGCGCTTTGGGTGCCGCTTGCGTGGATGTTCATCGCCGGGTCGCGGTACGTGTCGTCGTGGCTCGGCCTGTCGCCCACATTCCAGACCGCCGCGGACTTCGCCGAAGGAAGCCCGATCGACCGCGCGGTGTTCTTCTCGCTGATCA
>JBFXEP010000226.1:0-5653 GCA_050179995.1 Hyphomicrobium sp. | reverse complement strand
CATTCCCGTCGCGATGCTGAGCTGGGGGACCTATTACCGGGAACGTCCTCATGTCGAGGCGGATCTCACGGTGCGCGCGACGGAAGCGCTGCGCGCCGCCGGCCAGTCGTGGGCGAAGGTCGCCGTGACGGGCCGTGACGCGGTCATCACCGGGCGCGCCAAGAAGGACGGCCAGGGGAAGGCGGCGCTCGACGCCGTGCGCGGGGTGTGGGGCATCCGCACCGTGCAGCTCAAGACCGATCTCGCGGGTGCGGTGGCGGCACCGGTGGCGGTCGGGCCGCAGATAACGCCGGAGAAGGCAGCGGAGGCCGCGCACCGCAAAGCCGAAGCCGAGGCCAAGGCGAAGCGGGAGGCGGAGGAAGCTGCGGCGAAGAAGGCTCAAGCCGAAGCCGCGGCGAAGGCGGCCCAGGAGCGCAAGGCCAGGGAGGAAGCGGAGGCTGCTGTCCAGGCGAAACAGGAGGCGGAGGCCGCTGCTGCCGCCGAGAAGGCCAAGGCTGAGGCCGAAGCGCGCGCCGCCGAGCTCGCCAGGGAGCAGACGGCAGCCGCCATCAAGGCCCAACAGGACGCCGAAGCGGCTCTCAAAGCCAAGGACGGCGCGGAGGCCGCTGCTGGCGCGAAGGCGCAAGAGGACTCCGAGGCCGCGTCCCTGAAGGCGCGCGAGGAGGCCGAAGCGCTCAAAGCAAAAGAGGACGCGGAAGCCGCCGCGGCTCAGAAGGCCAAGCAGGAGGCCGACATGGCGGCCGAGGCCGACGCCGAGGCCAAGGCTGCTGCTGAAGCCAAGGTTGTCGCCGAAGCCGAAGCTCAGGCGAGAAAGGCCGCCGAAGAGGCTCAGAAGCGCAAGACGACCGCGGAGACGGAAGCCTGCGAGAAGCGCCTCGCGGAGGCTGTCCAGGAGGGCACGATCCTGTTCAAGCGCGCGAGCGCCGACATCGACTCCAAGAGCTCGGCGACGATCGGCAGGCTCTCCGAGATCATCAAGTCGTGCCCGGGCGCCCGTGTCGAGGTGGAAGGACACACGGACGCCGAGGGCACGGACGAGCGCAATCAAAGGCTGTCGGACCGTCGCGCACGCGCGGTTCTCAATAGTCTGGTGCATGCCGGCGTGGCGGCCGATAGGCTGACGGCGGCCGGCTACGGGGCGAGCCGTCCGGTGGCGCCGAACGACACCAAGGCCGGCATGGCGCGCAACCGGCGCATCGAGTTCAAGGTATTCACGGATTGATCGAGGGGTTGGGGGACGGCCATGGACTATCTGATCGTGAAGCTGTTCTGGTACCTGGCGGCGTCGTTCGCCGTCGGCCTCGTCGTCGGTTGGATCAGTTGCGGACGGGCAGAAGACTAGCGTCTCCGGGGGGAGCGCGGTCTTGAGGAGGAGTTGGGGCGTATGACGATGCTGCTCATGCAGACTTTTCTGCTGATGCTGGGGGCCTTCCTGCTCGGCGCCTCGCTCGCGTGTCTGATCCGGCGCGGAACCTCGGCCGGGGACGTAGAAGCGGCGGCGGGCGTCGCGGCGGGCTCGGGCATCGGCGCGGCCCTGCCGGCTGCCACGGCGAAAGCCGCCGATACCAGCCGGTTCGAACGGGCGCTGGTCGGCACCGCAGGTGGGGCCGTGCCGCCGGTGTTCCAGCCGGGAGCGCCGGTGATCGAGGTGCAGCCGAAGCCGGTCGCCGAGGCGCCGCCGGCGCCGCGAGCTCCACAAGCCGCTCCTGCCCCCGCACCTGCGCCGGCCCCTCGGCCTGCGCCTGCTCCTCGGTCCGCGCCCGCGCCAGCGCCGGTCTCGACGCCGCCCGAGCGCGTGGCGGTGCCCACCACGGCCGCACCGGTCGAGCCGGCTCCCGAGCCGCCGCAGCCGCGTCCGGCTTCCGAGCCTGCCGGCGAGAGCTATACGCAGATCGCGGCGGCGCAGGCCGCGGCCGCGCTGGCTGTCGCTAAGGCAAGGCAGGCCGCAGCCGATGCGGTCGTGAGCAAGCCGAAGGACGACGCCGGGGCTGCTGAGGCGCAGGACGAAGGAGGCGAGACGCGGTTCGGAACGCCGGTGCCCTCGACGCTACTCGCGCCGGAGTCCGGCGAGGCGGTCGACGATCTCACGCGTATCCGCGGTATCGACTTCGAGCTCAAGGAGCGCCTCGTCCGCTACGGCATCCATCGCTTCTCGCAGATCGCGGACTGGGCCGAGGACGACGTGCGCGGCGTCAATCAGACGCTCGGATTCGACGGACGCGTCGAGCGCGAGGCCTGGGTCGAGCAGGCGCGCATCCTGGCCGCGGGCGGCATGCCCAGCATCGCGCCGGCCCGGCCGCAGCCGGCGGCCGTCGAGCCGGGTCCGGTCAACGGCGACAGGCTGCACCGCATCATCGGTGTCGATCCCGAATCCGAGGCGCTGCTGCGCGCCAACGGCGTGACGCAGCTCGAACACATTGCCGCCTGGAGCGCGGCGGACGTGGCGCGCTTCGAGGGGGTCATCGGCCAGCCGGGACGCATCGCGCGCGAGAGCTGGGTCGAGCAGGCGCTGTTCCTCACGGGCAAGGCACCGCCGGCGCCGGAGCCCGGGTCTGAGTTCGAGCCGGTGGAGGATGCGGCGGCGTCCGCGTCGCTCAGCCAGGCGGCGGCAGCGGCGGCGAGCTATGCGCCGCTGCGCTCGGTCCGTTCGGAAGCCCTGCGCGGCGAAGGATATACGCCAGGCCCGGCGGGTGCAGTCGACGATCTCAAGCGCATCCGCGGCATCGGCGTCTTGATCGAGAAGAAGCTCTACTCGCTCGGCGTCACGGCCTACGAGCAGGTGGCGAACTGGACGCGGGACGACATCGACCGCATCAGCCAGGTGCTCGACTTCAAGGGCCGCATCGAGCGCGAGAACTGGGTCGAGCAGGCGCGCATCCTGGCGTCGGGCGGGCAGACGGAGTTCTCGCGGCGCGCGGATCGCGGCGAGGCTTAGCGCCTAAAGTTTCCAGCCGGAGTGGATGGCGGCGATGCCGCCCGTGAGATTGCGCACGGAGACGCGCTCGAAGCCCGCCTCGCGGATCATGCCCGCGAACGCTTCCTGGTTCGGAAAGCGGCGGATGCTTTCGACCAGATAGCGGTAGGGGTCGCCCGAGCCGGCCGCGATCCTGCCGAGGCGCGGGATGACCTCGAAGGAGTGGAAGTCGTAGAGCCGGTCGAGCAGCGGCACCCGGCATTCGGAGAACTCGAGGCAAAGGAAGCGGCCGCCGATCTTCAAGACGCGATGGGCCTCGCGCAGCGCGGCGTCGATGTGGGTGACGTTGCGGATGCCGAAGGCGATGGTGTAGGCGTCGAACGCGCGGTCGGGGAAGGGGAGCGCCTCGGCGTTGCCCTGGGTCAGCGAGATGCGCGCGTCGAGCCCCTTGGCCGCCACCTTCGTGCGGCCTTCCTCCAGCATCTCGGGGCTGATGTCGGCGAGCACGGCGGTGGCGTTCGGGCCCGAGCTCTCGGCATAGCGGAGGGCGATGTCGCCGGTGCCGCCGGCGACATCGAGCAGGCGGAACGGCTGATCGTTGCGCGGCGCGCCGATCATGGCGACGAAGTCCGCCTTCCACAGCCGGTGCAGCCCGCCCGACATGAGATCGTTCATCAGGTCGTAGCGGGCGGCGACGGAGGAGAACACGCCGTTGACGAGGCCCTGGCGCTCGTCCTCGGGCACGTTGCGAAAGCCGAAGCTTGCGGTGCCGCCCTTGTTGTTCTGCTCGTGGGTTTCGTTCGACATGCGGTGACCTTAGCCGGAACGGGGTGCATGCGCCAACGGCTCGGAGAAAACCAGCAGCTCGTGGGGCGTTTGGTTAGCGAGGTAGTCGCTCACCGCCTCGGCCAGCACGGGGGCGAGCAGGAAGCCGTTGCGATGCGCGCCGTTGACGAGGATGCGGCGCCCGCCGTCGCGGATCTCGGCGTGCGGCAGGTTGTCCGGGAAGGCGGGGCGGATGCCGGCGCCGGTCTCCAGGATCTCGGCCTCGGCGAAGGCGGGGTGGAGCGCATACGCGGCTCCCAGCAGCTCGAGGGCGGAGCGCACGGTGATTGCGCCCTGGTCCTCGCTCTCGATCACGGTCGCGCCGACCACGAAGCGGCCGTCGCCCCACGGCACGACGTAGAGCGGGTGGCGGGGGTGCAGGAGGCGCACGGGACGGGCGAGGCGGACCTCGTGCGTGCGCAGGAGAAGGCGCTCGCCGCGCACGCCGCGCAGGTTTGGCAGGTCATGCGCGGCGGACATGCCGCGGCAGTCGACGACGACGTCGGCGGCGGAGGGCGTGGTCCAGGCGGCGCCCAGCTCCAGCGTTGCGCCGGCGGTCTCTGTGGCGTCGAGCAGGAACGAGAGGGCGTCGGGTGTCGCCATGTGCGCTTCGCCGGGGAAATAGAAGGCCTCCGAAAAGCGGCCAGCCAAGTCCGGCTCGAGGCTGGCGAGCGCATCGGGGCCTAGCGTGAGGGGCGGGGAGGTGACGCGGGCGAAGTGCGCCGCCTCGGCGTGATCGCGCGGGGCGGCGACGACGAGGCTGCCGGCGTTGACGAGGCGTGGATAGGTGTCGCGCCAGAGGGCGAGGCCGCGCGCGCCGAGCGTGCTGATCTCGGGCGCGGTCTCGCTCTCGCAGCCGGGGGCGAGCATGGCACCGGCGAAGCGGCTCGCGCTCTCGGCGAAGGGCGTTTTGCTGCGCTCGACGAGGCGAACGCGGTGGCCGGCGCGCGCGAGCGTCAGGGCTTGCCAGAGGCCGAGGATCCCGGCCCCGACCACCGTGATCTCGAGCGGGGCCGCCCGCGCGCTTCCAGGCTCGTGCTCAATCGCCAAGGGCCAATCCTTCGCGACGCGGATCGGCCGCGCCTTCGAGAACGCCGTTGCGGCGCGCGACGACGTGCAGGCCGGAGTTCATGAGGTCCGGCGTCACGGCGTGCCCATAGCTTTTCAGCATGAGGGCCTGCCAGATGGTGGACCAGCCGAACTCGAGCTCCACGGGTCCGCCCGTGCTGCCGAAGTTGGGGAGGTCGACGGCGGACTGGGCATCGAGCTGCCAGTCGAGCATGCCGACCAGCGCCTTGACCACGAACAGGATGATGCGGCCGCCACCCGGCGAGCCGAGCGCCGCGAAGAACTCGCCCTTGTCGTCGAAGACGATGGTGGGGGACATGGAGCTCCTCGGGCGCTTCGCGGCGCCGACGCGATTGGCGATCGGCTGGCCGGAGGCATCCTCGGGGCGGAAGGAGAAGTCGGTGAGCTGGTTGTTGAGCAGGAAGCCCGAGGCAAAGAGGCCCGAGCCGAACGGCCCTTCGATGGTGGTGGTCATGGCAACGGCATTGCCGTCGGCGTCGACGACCGACAGGTGGCTCGTGCCGGCGCGCTCGATGGTGGCGTCGCTGCCGAAGTGCGTCGCGTCGGCCTGTGGTGGCTCGCCGGGCGTGGCGCGCGGCATGACCTTCGCCGGATCGATGAGGGCGCTGCGTGTCGCGAGATACGCGGGATCGAGGAGGCCCGGCGGCACGGCGATGAAATCGGGGTCGGCGAGGTAGCGGTCGCGGTCGGCGTAGGCGAGGCGCTCGGCTTCGGCGACGAGGTGCAGGGCGGGGGTGCGCATGGCGTCGTGCGGCGTCGTGCCGAGGTCGAAGCGCTCGATCAGGGCCAGGGTCTGGGCCACGGCGATGCCGCCCGAGGACGGCG
>JBFXEP010000225.1:0-5672 GCA_050179995.1 Hyphomicrobium sp. | reverse complement strand
CAGCGGCTGGCACGCTGGCTGCTCATGATGCGCGACCGCAACGACGACGACACGCTGTCGATCACCCAGGACCTGCTCGCGGAAATGCTCGGCGTGCAGCGGCCGAGCATCACCAACACCATTCGCGCGCTCGAGCAGGCGGGGCACATCGCCTGCGGGCGGCGCAAGGTGACCATCCTCGACCGCGACGGCCTGATCGGCCAATCCTGCGAGTGCTACCTGCTCACGCGGGCCCGCATCGCGCAGCACCTGCCGAAAACCTATACGAACTGAACTTTCCTTCGTCATATTTGTTACCGACAGACCGGCAGCGACGCCTCACAGTCCCATTGCGGATCGTCAGAGGAGAGCGGGATCGACATGCCGCTGCGAAATCTCATCAACGGCACCTCGTTTCCACCGGAGACGCTCGCCGTCATCTATTCAGCTTTCGACCTCGGCTGGGCGGAGATCGCCGCCGCCTATGGAGAGGATCCGGCGCGCACCGAATTCGCCCGCACGCGGCTCGCGCAGGCGGTGCTGGCGGAAGTCGAAACCGAGAGCCGGGATCCCGTGCGCTTGAAGGACGCTGCGCTCAGGGCCTTCTCGCGCATGACGACGCCGGGCTGATCCGGCGTCGTCGCGCGTTCGCGTCACGAGGGATCGGGCCCTCGGGACGCGCGCGTCGCGCCGTCCAGCGCGAGCGGCGAACAGTTCCATGTTTTCAATGGGTGCGTGCGTTGCCGGCCATCGACGGGACCGCGGCCGCGCCACGCTTGCCCTCGGAAGGCGGATCGTCCATCGTCGGAGGCGAGCCGTGACCGAGGTCCCCATGGTTACCGTCTACGACAGCCGGCAGAAAAGGGCGGCGGAGCGTCATCCTGAGAAGGCGCACCGGTCCGACACGCCACGCCTCGAGCGCCCGCCCTGGCTGCGCGTGAAGCTCGCGGACGGTCCCGTGATCGCCGAGACGCGCGCCATCGTGCGCGAGCATGGCCTGCACACCGTCTGCGAGGAGGCGGGCTGCCCCAACCTTTCGGAATGCTGGTCCGAGCGGCACGCGACCATGATGATCATGGGCGACACCTGCACGCGGGCCTGCGCCTTCTGCAACGTGCGGACGGGGATCCCGAGGGCTCTCGATCCGAACGAGCCGGCGTCGGTCGCCTCCGCCGTGGCCAAGCTCGGGCTCCGACACGTCGTCATCACATCCGTCGACCGCGACGATCTCGACGACGGAGGGGCCGGCCATTTCGTCGAGACCGTGCGCGCGATCCGAAGCGCGGCGCCGGGCACGTCGGTCGAGATCCTGACGCCCGATTTCCTGCGCAAGGAGGGCGCGCTCGAAACCGTGATGGCCGAGCCGCCCGATGTCTTCAATCACAATCTCGAGACCGTGCCGTCGCTCTATCTGCGGGTCAGGCCCGGCGCGCGCTACTTCCATTCGCTCAGGCTGCTGCAACGGGCGAAGGAGCTCGATCCCAGCGTGTTCACGAAGTCGGGCATCATGCTCGGGCTCGGCGAGAGCCGCGACGAGGTCCTGCAGGTGATGGACGATCTCCGGAGCGCGGACGTCGACTTCCTCACCATCGGGCAATACCTGCAGCCGACGCCGAAGCATCACCCTATCGCGCGCTTCGCCACGCCCGAGGAGTTCGAGAGCTATCGCAGCATCGGTCTCTCGAAGGGTTTCCTGCTGGTGGCCTCGAGCCCGCTCACGCGCTCGTCGCACCACGCCGACGCGGATTTCGCCCGCCTCAAGGCGGCGCGCGAGGGTGTGACGTCTGCGGGATAGCCCCTGGATGGCCGGGTCAAGCCCGGCCATGGAGTAGAAAAAAGGCCGAGCCCCCTCACCCTAACCCTCTCCCCAAGAGGAGAGGGAATGGCGGCTCCGTTTCGTCTTGCGTAACCTTAGCCTCTCCCCTTGGGGAGAGGCCGGAAGCAATCTGAGATTGCTTCCGGCTGAGGGGGCGCTGCGCTTTCCGGTCAACCGAAAGCCTAGCGGCGGCGGGCGCTGTTGCGGGTGGTGGCGGTGGCGACGAAGCTCGTCGCCGTGGGCGAGAGCGGGAAGCCGTGCCGCCACGCCACGGCCACCTCCATCGGCGGCAGCTGCTCCTCGATCATGCGCGCCTCGACCTTGTCGCCGTCGAGCGACCAGGGCCTGTAGGTGAGGTCCGGCATGATGGCGACGTGGCCGCCGGTGGCGACCAGCCCGCGCACCGCTTCGACCGAGCTGGTGCGCAGCGCGACCGGCGGGCGGATGCCGAGCTCGCGCCAGGCGGTCTCGATGTTCTGGGCCACCTGATCCACGGTCAGCAGCACGTGGGGCGTATCGGCGAGATCCTTGAGGCTGACGCGCACCTTGCGCGTCTCGCGATAGCCGAGGGGCAGCCAGACCCGGTAGGGGGAGACCTGGACCAGCTCCGTGTGCAGCGCCGGGGCAATCATGTTGACCGGGAGCACCATCACGGCCACGTCGAGCTCGCCGCCGACGAGCAGATGCTCGAGCTGCTGGCCGCTCTCCTCGACGGTGTCGATCGCCGTCTCGGGAAAGGCGCCGGAGAACCCGGTGACGAGGTCGGGCAGCACGTAGCCGGCCACGAGGGGCGTCACGCCGAGGGAAAGAATGCCGCCGCCCTCGACGATCTCGCCGCGCAGAGCGCGGCGCGCATCCTGCAGGTCGGTCAGTATCTTACGCGCGTGGCGCAGGAACTGATGGCCCTTGAGCGTCAGCTCGACGCCACGGGAATGGCGTTCGAACAGGCGGAAGCCGAGGTCCGCCTCGAGGTCCTGGATCTTCTCGGTGATGGCCGACTGGGAGATGGAGATGGCGTGAGCGGTGGCGGACACCGAGCCGTGCTCGGCGACGGCGACGAAGTACCTGATCTGGCGCAGCGACAGCGACACCGGCGGACCTTCTCCCTATGCCGGCTGCCGCGCCGGGCGGCGCCCAGCGAAGCGGCACTTCGCATGCGAAAGCAGCGCGCGGCCCTGCCATCGTTTTTTCCGATGTCTCATTTCTGTTCTTTGTTCTGGTCAGCCCTCAGGGATGCGGACAAGGTGCCTCAGCCAGCGGCGTTTCGCCGCTGGCGCCCATCGTACAATAGAGGAGCCCTTCAATGCTCGAAAGATACGTTTTCGCGCTCGTCGGCATTGCGTCTCTAGCCGCCACACCCGCCTTCGCTGAGGGGCCTCTCGCATCCATCGGAAAGGGCGAGGGCAAGGTCGATATCGTCGCCTGGCCGGGCTACATCGAGCGCGGCGAGACCGACAAGAACTACGACTGGGTCACCGAATTCGAGAAAAAGACCGGTTGCACGGTCAACGTAAAGACGGCCGGCACCTCGGACGAGATGGTGGCCCTCATGAACGAGGGCGGGTTCGACCTCGTGACCGCCTCGGGCGACGCGAGCCTCCGGCTCGTCGCCGGCAAGCGGGTGCAGGAGATCAACACCGCCCTCATCCCGAGCTGGGGCACGGTCGACAAGCGGCTGCAGCAGGCGCCCTGGCACACGGTCGACGGCAAGCACTACGGCGTCCCCTACCAGTGGGGCCCCAACGTGCTGATGTACAATACCGAGGTGTTCAAGGAGCCGCCCAAGAGCTGGAGCGTCGTGTTCGAGGAGACGACGCTCGGGGACGGCAAGTCCAACAAGGGCCGCGTGCAGGCCTACGACGGCGCCATCTACATCGCCGACGCCGCGCTCTACCTGATGGCGCACAAGCCGGAGCTCGGCATCACGGACCCCTACGCGCTCAACGAGGACCAGTACAAGGCGGCGCTCGACCTGCTCCGCAAGCAGAAGCTCCTCCTGCAGCGCTACTGGCACGACGCCATGGTGCAGATCGACGACTTCAAGAACGAAGGCGTGGTGGCGTCCGGCTCGTGGCCGTTCCAGGTCAACCTGCTGGCCGGCGAGAAGAAGCCGATCGCCTCCGTGGTCCCCGAGGAGGGTGCGACTGGCTGGGCGGACTCGACGATGATCCACGCCGAGGCGGCGCATCCGAACTGCGCCTACCTGTGGCTCGAGCATTCGATCAGCCCGAAGGTGCAGGGCGACCTCGCCTCCTGGTTCGGCTCGGTGCCCTCTGTTCCCGACGCCTGCAAGGGCAATACGCTGCTCGGCGACACGGGCTGCGAGACGAACGGCTTCGGCAATTTCGACAAGATCAAGTTCTGGCGCACGCCCGTCGCCAAGTGCCCGCAGGGCGCGTGCGTGCCCTACTATCGCTGGGTGACGGACTACATCGCCGTCATCGGCGGCCGATAGAGGTCACGTGCGGGTGAGGGCGCAAGCCCTCACCCCTTTTTCCTCCTCACCCCCTGCAAGAGGAGCCGCGAAGCGATGGCCGCCTCGCCCTCAGCCGTGATGTTTCGCGGCGTCGAGCGCCACTACGGCGCGGTGCGCGCCGTCGACGGCGTCGATCTCGATATCGCTCCCGGCGAGTTCTTCGCCATGCTCGGCCCCTCGGGCTCGGGCAAGACCACGTGCCTGCGCCTCATCGCCGGCTTCGAGCAGCCGACGGCCGGCCACATCGAAATCTTCGGCGAGGCCATGGAGGGCGTGCCGTCCTACCGGCGGCCGGTCAACACGGTGTTCCAGGACTACGCCCTGTTCCCGCACATGAACGTGCTCGACAACGTCTGCTACGGGATGATGATCCGCGGCGTCGAGCGCGGCGAGCGCGAGCAGCTCGGGCGCGCGGCGCTCGGCATGGTCAAGCTCGCGGGCAAAGAGGAGCGCAAGCCGGGCCAGCTCTCCGGCGGCCAGCGGCAGCGGGTGGCGCTGGCGCGGGCGCTGGTGGTGCGGCCCAAGGTTCTGCTCCTCGACGAGCCGCTCGGCGCCCTCGACCTCAAGCTGCGCGAGGAGATGCAGGGCGAGCTCAAGACGCTGCAACGCTCCTTGGGCCTGTCGTTCGTGTTCGTCACGCACGACCAAGGCGAGGCTCTCTCGATGGCCGACCGCGTGGCCGTCTTCAACGAGGGGCGCATCGTGCAGGTGGGGGCTCCGGAGGAGATCTACGAGCGGCCGCGCACGCGCTTCGTCGCCGATTTCGTCGGGGGCTCGAATGTCATCGATGCGGCTCTGGCCGGCACCTGGACCGGCACCGCGAAGCCGGCGAGCCTCAGGGCCGAGAAGATCGTGCTGCTCGCCAACGGCGCGGCGGCGCCGGACGGCGCGATCATCATCGACGGGAGCATCACGCAGACGCTCTACCAGGGCGCGGTGAAGCGCATCGAGCTGGTGACCGGCAACGGGCAGAGGCTGGTGGCCTCCGTGCCGGCGAGCCTCAGCGCAACGCCGGCGCCGGGCACAGGCGTGCGCGTCGCCTTCCCGCGCGCAGCCCTGCATTCCATGGAGGAGGCATGACGAGCGCCGCGGCACCGGGTGCACAGGCGGGCGATGGCCTCTTGAGGCGTCTTTCGGACGCGCTCGTGACACGGCCCAAGCTGCTGCTGATGCTGCTGCTCCTGCCGCCGGTGCTGTGGCTCGGCATCGTCTACCTCGGCGCGCTGTTCGCGCTGCTCGCGCAGAGCTTCTTCTCGATCGACGAGTTTTCCGGGACCATCGTGCGCGAGCCGACGCTCAGCACCTACGGCCAGCTGCTGCAGCCCGCCAACCTCGACATCATCATTCGCACGGTGCTGGTGGCGACGCTGGTGACCGTGCTCGCCGCCGTCATCGCCTTTC
>JBFXEP010000224.1:0-5682 GCA_050179995.1 Hyphomicrobium sp. | reverse complement strand
GTCTTCGGCGTCTTGATGTAGGAGCAGTGATAGGCGCCCGAGAAACCCTGGTAGCCATTCATCGGCCGGTCGAACTGATAGGTCTCCGAGTAGAACTCCTTGCCGCCCTTGGCGAGGGCCGCGCCGCTCACGACGAGGGGCGAAAGCGCAATGACGGCGGCGAGTGCGAACTTCGTGCTACGGACGGCGTTGATCATCGAAATCTCCATCTTCGGGCCCGTCGTTCGCGGGCCACGGGGGCTCATCTGATGCGGCGAAGGCTAGGCCCAGGCGCGCCGTAGCGCTGTTCCGGCAGTGACACTCCGGAGGCATTGGGGATAGATCCTGCACGGGCACCGGAGCCGCATCGAAAATGGACCAGGCCAACCCCTCGCAACGCCCCGCATTGGAGCCCGGTCTTGAGGGTGAGGCGCGCGCGGTCGTGACCGTCGAGGTCACCGCGCCGGCCGTAGGCAGCGGCACCGTTTCCGTCTACGCCACGCCGAGCATGGTCGCACTCATGGAGCAGGCCGCCGTCGCCTGCGTCGAGAAGCACCTCGCTCCCGGAGAGGCGAGCCTCGGCGTGCATCTCAACGTATCGCACACGGCAGCAACCCCTCCGGGCCAAACGGTCACCGCCATCGCCCGCCTGACCGCCATCGACGGACGCAAGCTCGCCTTCGAGATCGAGGCCCGCGACGCCACCGAGCGCATCGGCACCGCCAGGCACACGCGAATCATTGTCGATACGACCCGTTTTGCGGCCAAGCTCGCTCAGAAAATTCCGCCCTCCTGAGGGGTGTGCAGCTTTTCCCCATCCCCCGCCGCGGGCCTCCCCCACGCCACCTTTTGCTGCTAAGAAGGGGCGACAAAATCGGGGAGGACACGATGCGCTCTTGGCTGTTGTCGACGATGCTGGCTCTGGTCGCGACGTCCGCTGTCGCGGGCGAGGCCGCCAAGGCACCACCCGCTGCGGCAGCGAGCCCTCCCCCCGAGACGTCGGCGCTCCCGGCCCCGAAAGGCACCTGCACCAATCCGGACCCGCTCGGCGTCGCCCGCACCGTCGAGATCGACACCACCGGCGGCCCCGGCTTCGGCATGGAGCACTACAAGGCCTACGACTTCCTGCAGGACAAGGAGGTGGTGCTCACCTTCGACGACGGCCCGCAGGTCGGCACCACGACCGCCATCCTCGACGCGCTCGACGCGGAGTGCACGAAGGCGATCTTCTTCAGCTTGGGCAAGATGGCCCTCGGGCTTCCCGAGATCATCCGCGACGTCGCCCACCGCGGCCACACCATCGGCACCCACACCTGGTCGCATCAGGACCTGCGCAAGAAGTCCGACCAGGAAGCCAAGGACGAGATCGAGAAGGGCATCTCGGGCGTGCGCCGCGCCGTCGGCGGGCCGATCTCGCCGTTCTTCCGCTATCCGTACCTGCGCGATTCCCCGGCCACCCTCGCCCACCTGCAGAGCCGCAACATCGCCATGTTCTCGACCGACGCCGACAGCTTCGACTTCAAGCGCCAGACGCCGGAGAAGCTCGTCGAGAACATCATGAAGAAGCTCGAGAAGCGCGGCAAAGGCATCGTCCTGATGCACGACATCCAGCCGCACACCGCCAAGGCGATGCCGGCCCTCCTCGCCGCCCTCAAGGCCGGCGGCTACAAGGTCGTCGCCATGAAGGCGAGCACCGAGCTGACGACGCTCGCCGAGTACGACGCCATGATCGAGAAGGACGTGAAGGGCCTTCCCGCTGCCGGCAGCGAGCGGCCGATCTCGAGCGTGGTCAAGACCGTGCCGAACTGAGCCCCGGACCTCCGCTGAGGCGCCGCACCAAGCGAAATCTTGTGGCACCCCAGGGGCCTCCCGGCCGGCTTTACCGCAAAAAAGCCAAAAGTCGGCCAGAGAACCGTGTCGATGAACATCAGACGTAGACGCCACCTGGCCCTCGTCGGCCTCGCGCTGACGCTCGCGCTCTCGCTGGCGGGAGCGCCGGCGTCCGCCGAGACATGCACCGCCGACAGCTTCGGCGACGCCGTCGACGCGTCCGCGGCCGAGCTGCGCGCCTTCAGTGCCGAGACCCAGCCCAAGCTCAAGGCCAAGCTCGCGTCCCTGCGCGACAGCAAGGGTTGGGCGGCCGAACCCGACTACGAGACCAAGGGCCTGAAGCTGGTCCATGACGCCAAGCTCGACGAGTTCGACTCGGAGGCGAGCAGCCTCCTGAGCAAGATCGACACGCTGGGCAGCCCCGACGCCACCGACGGCGTCGCCGACACGAGCTGCGCCAGCCTCTCCGACCTCAAGGCGGCGTCCAGCGAGCTGATGGCGGTGATGCGCGCCAAGTCAGCCTACCTGATTTCCAAGATCGACCGCGAGATCGAGAAGGCGCCGCCGCCTGCCGCCCCGACCGAGGTCGCCAAGGCCGAGGTCGCCAAAACCGAGGTTGCGAAGACCGAGCCGGAGCGCACGGCGCCTGCGCCCGCAGCCGAGCCCGCCCAGACCGTGCCCGCCAAGACCGTGCCCGCCGCCGAGCCGATGCCCGACCTCTCGCCGATCCGCCGCACCGATCCGCCGAAGGCGCCACCGCAAGCGACAGCCCCGGCACCATCGCCGCCACTTTCGCCGGCCCCCGCACCCACGCCGCCCGCAGCCGCGCCCACGCCGGAAGCCGCTCCCCCGAAGCAGGAGGCCGCCGCGCCGTCGAAGGACTCCGAGCGCTCGTCGAGCTGGAGCACGACCACGGCCGAGGCCATCATTCCGCCGCCGCCCGTCTACGACGCGCCTCCGCCCGGCACGCCCTACGCGCTGCCGCCGGTCGGCGAGGACGGCCAGACCGCCGACGGAGAGACCGTCGATGGAGAGACCACCTTCGACGCTGAAGGCGGCGGCTACACCATCGATGAGATCCAGGTCGCCACGCGCGGCTTCTTCGGCACCATCTCGACCTCGCTCGCGAGCGTGATCGAGCACGCCTTCCAGAAGAGCGGCCGGCCCACGGCCTACGTGCTCGGCAACGAGGGCGGCGGCGCGTTCCTCGCCGGCCTGCGCTACGGCGAGGGCACGCTCTATCTGCGGGGCGGCGGCAGCCAGAAGGTCTACTGGCACGGCCCTTCGATCGGCTACGACGTCGGCGCCGAGGGCTCGCGCACGCTGTTCCTGATCTACGACCTACACGAGCCGAACACGATCTTCCGCCGCTACACCGGCGTCGACGGCTCGGCCTATCTGGTCGGAGGCGTCGGCATGACGCTGCTCAAGGGCGGCGATGTCACCATGGCGCCGATCCGTTCCGGCCTCGGCCTGCGCCTCGGCGCGAGCATCGGCTACGTGCGCTTCTCCTCGCGCCCGACCTGGAATCCGTTTTGAGGCGGCGCGACCATGATCGCTTCGGGCCCTATCAGTCCGAAGCGTGACTCATCGGTCTCATCGAAAGCCCCCGCTTAGAACCCGTATCCGTATCCGCCGTAGAGGCCGCGCGGCGGACGGCGCAGAGCCGCAGTGGAGCGGCGCGTGCGCGGAGCGTAGTAGCCCGGCGGCGGCGCGTAGGCCGAATACTTCTTACGCCCGTAATAGGAGGGCGGCAGGTAGCGATAGGCCGGCGTGCCACGCCGGAGCTGCACCGGCTCGTCACCTCTCATGCGACGCGTACGCGGCTCGTCGTAGGCCACCTCCGCGCCATGGCTCGCCGTCCCATGCACGACGATGCGCGTGCGCGCCTTGGTGTGCGCGCCGACAAGCTTGTAGAGCGCCGCCGCATGCATCGGCGCGAGGCGCACGCAGCCGTGCGAGGCCGGCCGTCCGAGCGCGCGCGTCGCATAGGTGCCGTGGATGGCGACCCCCTGATGGAAGAAGATGGCGTGCGGCATCGGCGCATAACCGTACTGGCGCGAGTACCACATCTTGCTCATCCACGTGGGCTCGAACGTGCCTGTCGGCGTGCGGTATCCGTAGCGCGCGCTGGACACCGGCCACGTGTGGAGCAGCGCACCGTTCTCGGTGACGGTCATGCTTTGGCGCGAGAGGTCGATGTCGATGGCGAGCGTCGGCTCGGGGCGCGGCGCCGGCTCTTGCACAGCAGCGGCGGCGGCAGCCGCCGCCTCCGGATCCGGCATCGGCGATCCCTCGCCTTCGACCACGCCGTCCTCGACCTCGGCCGTTGCGGCAGCTTCAGGCGCGGCCGGAGCTGAAGGCGACTTCGTCGTGGAGCGGACCTCGTCCGCGGACGGCGACACCGCGAGCGTCGGCGGCGCCGGCGCGGTCGAGCCCAGAGGGGCCTTGTTGATGATGGTGACGGTGGGAACCCCGTTCTGAGACGCGTCGACCTTCGCGTCCGCCGCCATCACGGAGCCAGCCGTGATGGCCACGATGGCCAGCCCCCCCACCAGAACCTCGAGCCTCATCCCCGCACTCCAACGCCACGATACCGAACCGCAAGAAGCGGCCCGCCGGCCGCTCGCGAATCCATTACCATTCAAGCTCAGCAACACCCGGAAACATCCGAGAAACTCCCTAACGCGTGATGGTGATGCGCGTGCGGTTCGCGCCATACGAGCGCACGAGTGAATAGAACTCCCGCGCGTGCCCCGGCGCGAGCCTCACGCAGCCGTGCGAGGCGGGCTGACCGAGGCGGCCGACCTCGACCGTCGCGTGGATCGCATAGCCGCCGCTGTAGAACACCGCGTAGTGCATCGGCGCGCCGCTGTAGCGCGTCGAGTACCAGCGCCGCTCGAGACGCTGCGGACGGAATGTCCCGGATGGAGTTGCATAGCGGCCGCGCCCCGTGGACACCGGCCAGCTGTAGGTGTGAACGCCCTGCACGTAGACGTCCATCGTCTGGCCACCCTTGCTGATGCGGGCGACCACGTCGGCCGAGGCCGACACCGGCACGAGCAACACGGCGATTGCGAGCGCAATCGCGAGCAACTGGGGACGCATCTCTCTCCCTCTCCCGACACTGAGAGCCCGCACCACACACAAGGCACGCACGCAAAAATAAGCACGTTTGCGTTAGGAGAGTATTGCCTTGAAGGAGGCTTGCCAGCGGATGCTGCCGCCGACGGTTAACGAGCCTGCACCCGGGCGACCGCCCTGATCAATTGAAAAGCAGATCGAAGATGGTCTTCGTCTTCTTCTTCCGCTTGGGCGGCGGGCTGGCGTACGTGGTGCCGCCGAACGGCGTGTCCCATGGCGCCCAGCCGCCGGTCTCGGTGCTCGTCGTGTAGCGCCGGCCGCCGCCCGCCATCTCGTCTGGAGCTCCGTACCTGAGTTCGATCTCGTCCGTCACCCCGTCGACGCTGGCGACCGTCACCTTGCCGTTGTCCCACGTCCATGTCGCGACCTTGCTGCCGAGCTTGTGCGGCTCGACGGCCAGCACATGGCCCATGTCGAGGTCCACCACGGCCACGAGCTCCATGTCCTCCGCGCCCGCCTTGCCGGGCGAAGGCACCGATCCCCCGTAGTAGCGCAGCGTGCCGATGCCTTTGAAGGGCGGCTCCTTGAGCTGCCACTCGAGTAGCTTCGGCTCCCCGCTGCCCATCATCTCGATGGGGATCGAGAGCCGCGGAAAGCGCTCATCGAGGGCAAAGTAACGGCCCCCGCGCACCACCACGCGCCAGGTGTCGATGCCGGCGTCCGTGAGCACACGCTCCTCCGCCTCGGCCGGCGCCGCGCCGAGCCGCTGCAGCGCCTCCGTGGCGTCGC
>JBFXEP010000223.1:0-5682 GCA_050179995.1 Hyphomicrobium sp. | reverse complement strand
GCATCGCACCCGCGACGCCGGCTGAGGGCGCCATTGACGGCGGCACGCCCGTACCTAACTGACAGGCAGTTTTTGTAACACCCCGGCGCATGGGCTCTTCTCCATGCGCCGGACGACACGGAAAGGAACGACGATGGCCCGCAAGAAGCCCAACCCGAAAGCCGAGTTCGTGCTCTTCAATGTCACCTACCAGGACGGCTCGCAGACCTCGAACCGCCGCGTCCCGAGCGACATCCTGGGCGGCCTTGAGGGCGACGATCCCGCGCGCGCCGTGATCGAGGACCAGGACCGCGAGATCGCCGAGCGCTCCGGCCGCCCGCGCGGCCCCATCAAGGAGATCGAGCGCGCCTGATCCGCTGCGCTCAACACAAACAAAAACGGCCGCTCGCGAGAGCGGCCGTTCTGCTTTTCAGATCCTCGAGGCGTCAGGCTACGGCGATGTCCGATAGCGCGACCATGCGGCGCTGGCTCTCGTCCCAGAGACGAAGCTTCACGCACTTGAAGCTCTCCCACAGCGTGATGCGGTGCACCTCCGCGAGCTCCGGATGATCGCGCAGAACCTTGGGCAGGTTGTAGTAGGGAATGCGGCTATAGAGATGGTGCACGTGATGGATGCCGATGTGCGCCGTGAGCCACGGCAGGAAACCGGGCAAGTCGTAATGCGAGCTGCCATGCAGCGCCGCCTCATGCACGTTCCACTCCGGCCTCCCGTCCCAGATCGTGTCCTCGAACTGGTGCTGGATGTAGAAAAGCCAGACGCCGATCGACGAGCCGATGGCCACGATGGGCAGCTGAATGGCAAGAAACGCCTTCCAGCCGACAAGCCAGACCATCAGCGCGACGAGCGCGGCGAGGCCGATATTCGTTCCGACGACGCTGGCCCAGCTCCGCCAGTCTCCACCGCTCATCATCTTGATGGGCAGCCGGTGCTGAATGACGAACAGGAAGGTCGGCCCGATGCCGAACAGGACGAAAGGATGCCGATAGGCGCGATAGAGAAAGCGCCGCCGCGGCGACAGCGCGCGGTACTCGCGCACCGTGAGCGTATCGATGTCGCCCTCGCCGCGATCGTCCAGGCTGCCGTGCGAGGCGTGATGGATCGCGTGGCTGCGCTTCCATGCGTCGTAGGGCGTGAGCGTCAGCACGCCGATCACCCGGCCCACCCAATCGTTAGTGAGCTTCTTGCGAAAGAGCGCTCCGTGCCCGCAGTCGTGCTGGATCAGGAACAGGCGCACGAGGAAGAACGCGGCCGGGATTGTGATCAGAAGCGTGAGCCAGTAGCCCACGGAGAGCGCCGCCCACGCCGCCGCCCAGAGCGCGGCGAACGGAACGAAGGAGATGAAGACTTCGAAGACGCTGCGCGGGATGTCCGGATGGCGGTAGCGCTGCAGGGTCTCGATCCAATCACGCGCCCTCGCGGGCTGCGCCGGCGCGTCGGGCGCAAGTGCTGTGGCCAAGTGTCCCCCCTTGGGTTCATGTCGAGCCCGCCCGCCGAGGCGACTCCTGAGGTGCCGCGGGCACCCTTACAGGCGGGCACGGCCTATGCAAGTAGCCGCGTCGGATTTCATTTGCATGGCGGCGGAAAAACCCCGCGGGTGCCCCAATCGCACCACGTTTTGCCTGGGTGCGCTGCACCCTGACCACAATTGTGTCACCTGGAATTGTCACCTGGCGTTCACGCCGGCCGCCTGCGGCGCGCCGCCTACGGATAAAGCCGCGTCTTGGTCCAGCCCGACGCAACGTCGGCGCGGCGGAACACCACCCTGTCGTGCAGGCGGAACGGGCGGTTGTGCCAGAGCTCGATCTCGAGCGGGGCCACCCGGAACCCTGACCAGTGCGCCGGCCGCGGGATGTCGCCGAGACCGAACTTGGCGGTGTACTTGGCAATGCGCGCCTCGAAAGCGAGCCGGCTCTCGAGCGGCCGCGACTGGTCCGACGCCCACGCCCCGATGCGCGACAGGCGCGGCCGCGTCGCGAAATACTGATCCGCCTCTTCGCCCGTGACCGGGCTCACGAGCCCGCGCACGCGCACCTGCCGCTGCAGGCTTTTCCAATGCAGCAGCAGCGCCACCTTGCCCGATGCCTCAAGCTCGCGCCCTTTCACGCTCTCGAGGTTCGTGTAGAAGACGAACCCGCGCGCGGGATGGTCGGATTCGTCGATGCCCTTGAGCAGCACCATGCGCACGTTCGGCAGGCCGTCCGCATCGACCGTGGCCAGCGCCATGGCGGTGGGATCGTTGGGCTCGCTCGCCGTCGCCTCGATAAGCCATGCGGCGATGAGCGCGAACGGCTCGTCCGCGCTCGTGAAATCTTGCGCCTCGTTTGCGCTCTTTAAGTCGTCGTTCACGATTGCCCGCCTGCTGCCTGCTGCCTGCAAAAACGGCACGGTCCTTTAGCACCTTTTAACCGCGACCGGCCACAATGCACCTGCGGCCCGCCTGTGAGGACCGCGCGTTTGTCGTGTCCAGGAGTCCTTGGTCATGCGTCAGGTCCCCGCGTTGGAAGTGCTCGCTCTCTCCATTGCCACGGCGGTCATGCTGGTGGCACTGGTCTTCATTTCGGGCAACGCCGCCTTGGCGGCCGACGCCCGGCCGGCGGAGTCCCGCTGCACCTGCCCCGAAGCCGAGGGCAAGGCCGCACGCCCCAAGTTCGCCGACCTCAACCTCGACGAATCCGACGAGATCGCCGCTCTCGAAAGCATCCAGGTGGGCTTGAGCCGCATGGATGACGGCAGCCCCTTCGTCTGGAAACGCGCCAACGGCCGCCTGTCCGGCATCGTGCGTCCGACCACCTCTTTCCGCAACTCCGAGGGCTCCCTCTGCCGCCACGTGGTTGTACTTCTCACCACGGGTTACCGCACGCGAACCGCCGAAGGCATCGCCTGCCGCGCCGCCAATCGCCGCTGGGTGCTCGAAGGCTGAGCACCCGCGTAAGGTTGGTCGCAGCCAGCCCCTCTAGAGAAAAGCCTGACGCCTCAGAGATTTACCATCCGATCCGAGCGCAACGCCCGGATTGGCCGGCCGGCGCCTGCCCACGCCGAGACACCACGCAGCACTTGGCCTCACCGCCATCTGGACCGTCATTCCCTTTTGTGTAGGATGCGCGCAAATTTCCGCACAAGGGGATCACGGGCAAATGACCGAAACGGCGTCGGGAGCAGGACCACTTGCCGGCACTCTCATGGCTGGCAAGCGCGGTCTCATCATGGGCGTCGCGAACAACCGCTCCATTGCCTGGGGCATTTCCAAGGCCGTGGTCGCCCAGGGCGCCGAGGTGGCGCTCACCTACCAGGGCGACGCCCTGAAGAAGCGCGTCGAGCCGCTGGCGGCTGAGCTCGGCTGCAAGTTGGTGCTGCCCTGCGACGTGGCCGATCGCACCTCCATGGATGCGCTGTTCGCCGAGCTCGCCAAGACCTGGGGCCGCCTCGACTTCCTTGTGCATGCTATCGCCTTCTCGGACAAGACCGAGCTCGACGGCCGCTACGTCGACACCACGGAAGCCAACTTCACGCAGACCATGCTCATCTCCTGCTTCTCGCTGACGGCGCTCGCCCAGCGCGCCGAGAAGCTGATGACGGACGGCGGCTCGATCGTCACCCTCACCTACTACGGCGCCGAGAAGGTGATGCCGCACTATAATGTCATGGGCGTTGCCAAGGCCGCGCTCGAGGCGTCCGTGCGCTACCTCGCCTCCGACCTCGGCAAGGGCGCGATCCGCGTCAACGCCATCTCCGCCGGGCCCATCAAGACGCTGGCTGCCGCCGGCATCGCCGACTTCCGCTACATCCTGAAGTGGAACGAGTACAATTCGCCGCTCCGCCGCACCGTCACCATCGAGGACGTCGGCGGCGCCGGCGTCTATCTCCTGTCCGACCTCTCGAAGGGCGTGACCGGCGAAATCCACCACGTCGACGCCGGCTATCACGTGCAGGGCATGAAGAACGAGGACGCGCCCGACATCTCCGTCGTCAAGAACGACCCCTGAGGTCCATGCCGGATACCCCGACGATCTACTTCATCCGCCACGGGGAGACCGACTGGAACCGCGATCGCCGCTACCAGGGCCAGCGCGACATTCCCCTGAACGACACGGGCCGCGCCCAGGCGCATCGCAACGGCGCGGCGCTCAGCGCCTTCCTGCCCGCCATCGCTGACGCGGATTTCGTCGCGAGCCCGCTCGGCCGCACGCGCGAGACCATGGAGATCATCCGCGCCGCGCTCGGCCTCGCGCACGACGGCTACACCGTCGAGCCGAAGCTCGTCGAGCTCTCCTACGGCCTCTGGGAAGGCACGCTGCAGGATGACCTCGCTCGCACCGACCTCGAGGGCGTAGCCGCCCGCCGGACCGATACCTATCGCTGGCGGCCGTCCGGCGGCGAGAGCTACGCCGACCTGTTCGCGCGCGTCTCGGGCTGGGCCAGCGGGGTTGCGCGCGATTGCGTCATCGTCTCGCACGGTGGCGTGTCGCGCTGCCTGCGCGCCCATGTGCTCGGCCTCGATCCGGAGTTGATCCCCGAGCTCGAGAGCCCCCAGGATCGCGTCCTGATCCTCTCCGGCCGCTCCATGCGCTGGCTCTGAGCGAAAAAAGAGAGCCGGAGCAGCGGCAGCTCCGGCTCTCCCCAATGCAAAACGACAAGTCGCAGACCGCTCGACACGGTTGCTCAGACCGTGAGGAGTGACCCGCTGGAACGCATCAAACGCCGACACATCCGCCCCGAGCAGACCAGCGGATAGTGCTCCGCAGCCGCTCCGCGCCTCATGCCGCCTCCTTTCCGAAGAGCGCACGACACACCGGGGCGTATCTGCCTGATTAACTGCGTCGCCGCGCCTTGCAAAATGAATCCGACCGATCTCCTTCCTTGCCCGCAGGGCCTGCCCCACTTATGAGAGGACGAGCCAGTCGCCATCGGCGCGAGTTGCCGATGCCATCAAAACAACGCCGCAGGCGACGCATCCGCGCGGCCCGCACCAGCAACATCCATGTCGCACAACACGTTCGGCCATCTCTTCCGCATGACGACCTGGGGCGAAAGCCACGGGCCCGCCATCGGCTGCGTGGTCGACGGCTGCCCGCCCGGCATTCCGCTCACCGCCGAGGAGATCCAGGTCGATCTCGACCGCAGGAAGCCCGGACAGTCCCGCTTCACGACCCAGCGCCGCGAGGCCGACGCGGTCGAGATCCTGTCCGGCGTCTTTCCCGATGCCGAGGCACGCCAGGTCACCACCGGCACGCCCATCTCGCTCCTTATTCACAACACCGACCAGCGCAGCAAGGACTACGGCGAGATCAAGGACGCGTTCCGGCCCGGCCACGCCGACTACACCTACTGGATGAAGTACGGCATCCGCGATTATCGCGGCGGCGGGCGCTCCTCCGCGCGCGAGACGGCAACGCGCGTCGCCGCCGGCGCCATCGCCCGCAAGGTGCTGGGACCGGGCGTCGTCATCCGCGGCGCGCTCGTCCGCATCGGCGAACTCGCCATCGACCGCTCCCGCTGGGACTGGGAGACCGTCGCCACCAACCCGTTCTTCTCGCCGGACCCCTGCATGGTGCCGGAGTGGACGCACTACCTCGACACGGTGCGCAAGAACGGCTCGTCCGTCGGCGCCGTCATCGAGGTCGTGGCCGAAGGCGTCCCGGCCGGCCTCGGCGCGCCGCTCTACGGCAAGCTCGACCAGGACC
>JBFXEP010000222.1:0-5717 GCA_050179995.1 Hyphomicrobium sp. | reverse complement strand
CGCGGCGAGCAAGGCGGTATCGTCCTTGCGCACGCCGAGCGACTGGTCGAAATGGTGCGGAACCTTCTCGCCATCGGGGCGCACGTTGTTGTCGGGGATGACGGTGAGGAAAAGCTGGCTCGAGGCCTTTGCGTAGCGCGCCACCTCGGGCGCGAAGTTGACCGCCACCTCGGCCGTGCCGTCGGCAACCTCATTGACCATGCGCTGCGGCGGGATGCGCGTGAACTTGTTGCGCTTGTCCTGGAAGTTGGTCAGCGAGTGCATGTAGTTGAAGTGCTCGCGGAAGAGACCGATCTTCTCGAGCATGATCTGGCCCGGCGAGCCGGGCGTGAAGCCGATCTTCGCTGCCTTGGCGAGATCGGGGCTCGTCCAGTCCTTGATGTCGAGCTTGGTGTCCTTGCGTTGAATGAAGACGTAAGGCGCGCGGTAATAGGGCTTCGTCGTCGCCACGCGCTCGTCGCCCGTATCGACGCCCATCACCACGTCGCACATTTTCATCTCGAGCTGGTCGCGGATGAGGTAGATGCCCGGACGCGTGAACCAGACGAACAGCGGTTTGCGGCCCATGGCGTTTGCCACGGCCTCGGCGATCTTGTTCTCGAAGCCCGACTTGTCGAGCTTGGAATAGGGAAGCTCGTCGGCTTGCGCGCAGATGCGCAGCATGTCCGAGTTGGATGCGGAGAGGGCATCGTCCTCGGCGGCGGAAGCGGGAGAGATGAGCGCGCTTGCAGCCATCAGCGGCGCGATCAGGAGCGCTTTCAGGGCCGGCAAGCGGGGGATGGCCGGACGCTTCGCAAATTCCATCTTGGATTCCTCTTTGCTTGGGCCTGCCGTCTTGTTGCGCAACGCGGGGGCGCGGCGTTCGCGGCGTGAGCTCTGTTGTTATCTTTTTGGGGGTGCCGCAGCGCCCATCGGCGCTGCGGCTGTCTTTTCGGTCAGGCCTTATCAGCCCTTGCTGTCGAACTCGCCGACGTTGATGTCCTCGGAGTAGGGGTTCTTGCCGTCGAGCGAGAACACCTGGAGGCCACCACCCATCTGAGTGTAGTTCTGCAGGTTCTTGAAGGCGCCGACCGCGCCGAGACCGGCCGTCGGATCCTGCAGGTCGAACACCAGGCCAACGCCCGGCCAGCCGCCGACGCCGTACATCGTGGCGATGTACTGGACGCCCTTGTGCTCATACGTCATCGGGTGACCGATCACGCCCGAGGGAAGCTTGTACTTCCAGAGCAGCTCGCCGGTATCCGAGTTGCGGGCCTTGATGAAGCCGTCCAGCGTTCCGTAGAACACCAGGTTGCCGGCGGTCGAGAGCGTGCCGCCCCAGACCGAGAAGCGCTCCATCTTCTCCCACTTGTACTCGCCGGAGATGGCGTTGTAGGCCTTGATCTGGCCTAGGCCGAGGTAGTTCTGGCGATCACCCTTCGGACCCGGGTACATCCACAGCGTGGCGCCGACGAAGAACTGGCCGGCACGATAGGGAAGCATGAAGGGCTCCCAATCCATGCAGATGTGGTTGATGCCCATGAAGAACAGCTCCTTCGTGGGATCGTAGGAGTCGTGGCCCTGGTTGTGGTAACCCATGGCCGACGGGCAGATCTCCTTGCCCTTGTGGTCCATGCGCGTGCCGTACTCGGGATCACGCTGCGGCAGGCCGGTCTTGAGGTCGACCTGCTTCACCCAGTTGACCGTATCGTCGAGCTTGTTGGCCGAGATCAGGTCGCCGTTCTCGCGGTCGAGTGTGTAGACGATGCCGTTACGATCGGGATGCGTCAGAAGCTTGCGCTTCTTGCCGGCCTTGTCCGTCTGCTCCGAAAGGATCATGACGTTGACGCCGGCATAGTCCCACTCGTCGTGCGGGGTCTTCTGGTAGCCGAACTTGGCCTTGCCGGTGTCCGCGTCGCGGCCCCAGATGGTCATCGTCCACTTGTTGTCGCCCGGACGCATGGTCTCGTTCCACGGCGCCGGGTTGCCCGAGCCGTAGTGGAAGAGGTTCGTCTCGGGGTCATAGGCGTACCAGCCCCAGTTGGTGCCGCCGCCGATCTTCCAGGCGTCGCCCTCCCAGGTGCCCGTACCGAGGCCTTTCTGGCCGTAGTGCGGGTTGGCGCTGTTGAAGTCGTCGGCGAGACCCACCTCGTTGTCCGGGCCGGTCGCATACACGCGCCAGACCTGCTCGCCGGTCTTCACGTTGTAAGCGGTGGTGTGGCCGCGCACTCCGAGCTCGGCGCCGGACGAGCCGACGAGAGCCAGGTCCTTGATGACGTAGGGGGCCTGGGTCAGCGTCTGGCCGACCTTGATGTCGCCGTTCTCAACCTTCCAATACTCCTCGCCCGTCTCGGCGTTGAGAGCGACGAGGTGGCCGTCGAGCTGGGTCTTGATGATGAGCGGCGGAACCTTGCCGTCACCCGGCCAATAGGCGAGACCACGGTTGACGAGGTCGCAGCAGGCAACCGAGCGTGCGGCGGGATCCTGCTTCGGCTTGTGCTGCCAAAGAATGTGGCCGGGGTCGTTGAGGTCGAGCGCGAACGTATTGTTCGGGAACGACGTATGCACGTACATGACGCCGTTCACGACCAGGGGCGTGCCCTCGTGGCCGTGCAGGAGACCGGTCGAGAACGACCAGGCAGCGCGCAGCTGCTTCACGTTCTCGGTGTTGACCTGTGTGTCGGGGCTATAGTTCTGTGAGCTGTAGTTCTTGCCTGGCATCACCCAGTTTTCGTTGCTCTTCGACAGCTCGTTGAGCTTGTCGTTGGCGAACGAAGCCGATGCCATGGCGACCGCCAGCGCAACGCATGACGCGCCAGCCAGCAGTCCTTGTCCAAGGTGCTTCATCATTCCCAAAACCTCGCGTTGTCCATCCCAAGGCCGAAGCGTATTGCCCACGATCCCGCCATCGTTTGCCGATGTGCGACGTGAGGGCTCGCCTCTCTCTCTATGCGCGGTGCGTGCAGGCATGGCCGCGCGCACCGCTGTTACGGTTCGATCGGCATGCGGCGACTATTCCGTCGTTGGTCGCTGCTTCCACTCGAAACGTAGGCGCAAGCTAATCTCTGTAATTCGATGAGGTCTCTAGTCCGACTGGCAGACATCGGCGGGATAATGATGCAAAGCCCCCCGGGCTTCGGGCGTTCTTAAAACGCAACGTAATTATGTAACATATTTGTGATCGACATATTGCGTGGTCTTGTGATGTTTCAGGAATCACGAGGATCGGCAAACTACATGAAACATGACCGCCATTTGGTTAACCCGGAGCATCGCGCGGCGCGCTCGCGCGTGCTCGGCTGCACCTTGCTTGTCGTCCTCGGAACAGCCCTGTCCGGTTGCGGCGACGAAGCTCCCACGCGCGAGAATGGGGAGAGACCGGGCTCTCAGCACGACGCGCCGCACGGGGCGAGATGGCTCGAGGTTTCGAGCCCGATAAGTCCGGCGCAATGGCTGGCGAGCAGGGGTGCCGAGCGTTTGAAACCGCTCCACGATCCCGAGGTCGCGCGCATCGCCGGAGTGCTGGCCGCAGCGCATTCGCGCTATCGCGAGAGCGAGCGCATGATCGCCAACCGCTCCGCTCAGCTCTCTGAGATGCTGCATGCCCGTGGCATCGACGAAAGCGCGGCCGACATTCTCGACGATCTCTCGGTCATCGGCGGGGAGATCGATCAGACAGAGGGCTTCGGCGCGGTCAGCCAGCACTATTTCAATCTGAGAGCCGGCGGCATGTCGCGCACCGACTCTCTCGCTGCTCTCAGGACCCGCTATGGGTCGAGATCATGACTTGCAAGGAACGTAGCGCCCCATGGGACTAGCCAAGGAGAGCGCCGATCGCGTGACGGTGCTCATCATCGACGATCATCCATTCGTGCTGCAGGGATGCGCACGCATTCTCGAGGAACAAAGAGTCGCGCGCGTTCTGCAGTCCGGCGGCCTGGCCGACGGCTACCGTCAGTACCGCGCACACCGCCCGCACGTGATCATCGTCGATCTCTCCATCAAGAGTGCGACCCTCGGCGGGCTCGCTTTCGTGCGTCGCCTCAGGGTGCACGACAAGAAAACACCGATCCTCGTGCTCAGCATGCATAGTGATCCCATGATCATTCGCCGCGCGCTCGAGGCCGGCGCTACCGGCTATCTGCTGAAAGATGCCCCCTCCGAGGAGTTCCTCCGAGCATTCCATAGCGTGCGGCAGGGGCGCCCGTATCTCAGCCACGAGGTCGCCTCCGAGATCGCCTTCAGTGACGCGCGCTCTCAAGCGAGCCCGCTTCAGGCGCTGACGGTGCGCGAGCTGCAGACGCTCGCGCTCATCGCCGAGGGCAAATCCTACGGTCAAATCGCGGACGAGCTCTTCGTCAGCTACAAGACCATCGCCAATACGACGTCGCAGATCAAGATGAAGCTCGGCGCGCGGAGCCTGCCCGAGCTCATGCGCATCGCGATCCGGCACCTGCCGGGCCCGTCGGGTCGGCGGAGGGATTGAGACGCGTCAACGTTTCGCGAGGCTCGCATGCCGCGGTCGAGTTTTGCCCTCGAAATGCGGCAAAAGGCGCTTCGCGTCAGCTCGGCTCTTTGATCGTGATGTCGGATGGCGTGCTGAATGTGCCGTCGAAAAGGCGTTTGTCGGGCTCGGATCCCTTGGTCACGACGTTGCGTGCGGGCAGCCCCGTGCTCTTGTCGACGTAGAGCGTTTGCGTGTTGGCGGGCACGGCCGGCGCCTGCTTGTCGCCCTTCGCAGCCTCCTCGGGCGTGGCAGGCAGCGCGGCTTTGTAGGCGACATACTCCTTGCTTTCGAAGGTCGTGTCGCCGAGGCATTCGTAGTCGAGCTTGCTCTGCGAGGGCTCGGCCACGGAGTCCTTCAGCTGCTTGGTAATCATCTCAGCGAAATTGGCCGGAACCTCGGTCCAGCCCTGGCCCTGGTTCGACCAGACCTTCGGGCCGATAGCGATCGTTTCCATGGTCTGGGCCTGATCGCCGAGAGTGATGCGTTGGTGCATACGGTCCGGCAACTGGTAGTCGACGGTCATACGCAGCGTGCCCTGCTGCTCGTTGACGATCGTGGTCTCGAGGCGGAAACCCTTGCTGCCGCGCAGCTTGGAGAACGCCTGGTCGACCTCGGTCCTGCAGTCAGCGAGTGCCGAACCGCATGTTGCGACGATTCCAAGGACAGCAACGGTGTATCGCTTCAAAGTCAGATCTCCGTCTGAGGGTGGCTTGCGGTGCTCATGACGCGGCGACCGCAGCAATGTCATGGCAAAACTACACGTGACAAATTCCCAGGTGCCGTTGCGTGTCGCACACTCGTTCAGGGAACAGTCGCATCTTTCAAGGCGTCCGCGAGCGCGGCGCCGGGCGAGAAAGCCGCATTCCGCCTTTCGAGCCCGCTCGCGATCTCGGCGAGCTGCGACGGGGAGACCTCCTCGTTCTCGTCCGCAACACGCGCGACGAAAAAGCCGCCTCCGGTGCGCACGCCGGCCCATTTGGAACCGTCCCAGCTCACGAAGCGAAGCACGGCGCTGGCAATTGTCGTCTCATCGCTGGCGAGCTTGAAGGCATGCGCCTCAGCATCCCAGCGCCCAGTGAGACAGCGTCCGTCCCAGCCGACATATGCGAACGTCTCATGGTCATCACCGAGGGATTTGCCGGGCAAGCTGAGAGAAAAATTGGCTCCCCGCCAACGCGCCGTGATGTTCTGTCCGTCGCAACTCCTGAAATTGAGCTTGTTGTCCTCGAAG
>JBFXEP010000221.1:0-5743 GCA_050179995.1 Hyphomicrobium sp. | reverse complement strand
CGACGTCACCTTGCCGATGTTGTCGCGATAGTAGGCCTGCTCGCGCGCGACCTGGGAATTGGCGAGCGTCCGCTGCTCCGATTTCGCCATGTCGGCGGTGTAAAGTCGGTAGGAGAGGTAGGTGGAGACCATCGCCGGCCCGTCGATCGCGATCCGCCCGAACTATGCCTGCAAGCGGCCGCAGCACGGCGCCGGCTGCGAATCACCCACCGGTGCCCGGCAGAGGTTTACCGCCAAGGGCTTATGCGAGCCTGCCGAAGCGGCCGGTGCAGGTCCCCACGCGGGCCTTCAATCTAGGGGCCCATGGGTAACGGAACATTAAAGAGGCGGACCGCATGCGCGGCCCGCCTCATGAGTTGCATGTCGCGATCGGCGAGAAGCGCTTACTTGGAAGCTTCGGCCTCGGCGAAATGACCGTTGGCGAGCGCGCTCGCCTCCGCCACGCTGCCGACGATCAGGCCCAGGTTGGCGATGAACTCGTCCGCGCGCTTGCCGTTGAGCTGCGACATGAGCTTGTCCTCGATCCTGCGCACGATGGGCGTGACGGCCTTGAACAGGCGCACCCCCTCGTCGGTGATCTTCACCTCGTAGGCGCGCGCATCATCCTTGTCGCGCTTGCGCTGGATGATGCCCTTCTTGAGCATCCTGCGCACGATGTCGGCCATCGTCGAGCGGTCGATCCCGGTCGCGTCGACGAGCTTGCTCTGGCTCATGCCCTCGGAGTGGGCGAGCGCGAACAGCACAGCGTACTGACGGGCCGTGAGGTCGTAGCTCGACATCTCGGCTTGATAGATTTCCGTCACCACCTGCACCGCCCGATGAAAGAGATGCAAAGGCGACTGCCCAAGATCCGCTTCGTTGCCATTTCGCGTCATAGCTGCTGTGTCCGTCCGTTTGCCCGCCAGGGTGGTGACCCCGCGAGGATCATAAGGGATTGGCATTGCGGATGAATTTCTAGTCTGTACGCCCAAAAATCATCCGTCGACACCCCAGTGAAGAAATTGTATTCAAAAGCAAAGGTTCGAGTTCCGCTCGATCCACCCGGCCCAACCAATCGACTGACCGGGCAACCTAGGGGGCGGCCAATCGCGTGATTTTCTCGACCCACGACGTGCATCCGCGGGAAAGGCTCAGCTATTGGCTGGAAGTCGCGACCCGCGGCTATGTCGAGCACAACTTCCGGGCCGCGGACGCATCGGCCTTCACCGGCTCCGTCGAGGTCACGACTTTGCCGGGCATCGGCCTCGCCTGTTTCTCCGTCAGTCCCGCGCAGGTGCGCAGATCCGAGCGCAGCGCGGCGCGCGCCGACAATGGCGACGTGCTGATCGGGGTGCAGCTCTCGGGCGAGACGAGCATATCGCAGGACGGCAACGATGCGCTGATCTGCGGGCGCGGCATGTACCTTCTCGATTCCTTGCGTCCCTTCGAGATCACGCTTCACTCCTTTGGCCGCAGCATCGTGGCGAGGCTCCCCCGCACCATGCTGGAAGCGCGCGTCGGCAACCTCGCCGGCCTCACCGCCCGCGCCATCACCACCGCGAGCAGCATCGGAAACCTGGCCATGGGTTTCATCGAGCTGCTGCCGGACCAGGCCGAAGCGCTCGACGACGTCACGGGACTGAAGATTGCCGATCAGATGCTCGATCTCGTGGCCTTGGCTCTGACCTCGGAGAGGGGCCGGGGCACGGCCATGTCGTCGCCACGCGCCGTCGCGCTGCTGCGGCTCAAGGCCACCACCGAGCGCCTGCTGATCGAGCCCGGCCTCAAGCCCGATCGAATCGCCGCCGAAACGGGAATCTCCGTGCGTTACGCCAATAGCCTGCTCGGCGAGGAAGGCATGTCGATCGAGCGCTATGTCACCGAGCGGCGCCTCGAACGCTGCCGCGGCGCGCTCGAGGATGCGGGCCAGGCCCACCGCAGCATCGGCGAGATCGCCTTCAACTGGGGCTTTTCCGATCTGTCGCACTTCGGACGCCGCTTCAAGACGCGCTACGGCATGACGCCGACCGACTATCGTCGCCACTGGCAGCGCCTGAGCAGCGATAGCCTTCTCTCCTCACCGCCGGGCCTCATCACGCGCTCGTCTCCTGCCCGCGAGCTTTTGGACATCGAGCGGCCGCCAAGCCCGGCTGGCGATCGAATCGGACGGCAACGCGCGTGATTTTCTCAACCCGAGACGTCCATCCGAGGGAAAAGCTCAGCTACTGGCGGGAAGTGGCCACGCGCGGCTATGTCGAGCACGACTCGCGTCCTCAGGACCGGCAGGCGTTCACCGGCGACGTGGCGATCACCTCGCTCCCCGGCCTCGGTCTGTCGGTGTTTGAAGCTGATGCGCATGGCGTCCATCACTCGAGGCGTCAGACGGCGCACGAGGAGAGCGGCGACCTCCTGTTGAATGCCGTCTGCGACGGCGCAGTGGGCGTCTTCCAGGATGGCCGGGAGTGCCTGATCCAGGGCCGAGGCCTGTATCTGGTGGACCCGGCCCGGCCGTTCGAGCTCAATCTGAGGCAGCGCAGCACGCACATCGTCGTCAAGATTCCCCGCCCGCTGCTCGAGGCGAGGACGGGCCTTGCTTCAGAGTTTACGGCCCGGCCGCTTGTCACGGCAGGAGGGCTCGGCACCATCGTCATGGGCTTCCTCGAGCTCCTGCCCGCGCAGGCGGAGGCGATCGATGATGCCTCCGGGCTGAAAATCGCCGAGCAGCTCCTCGATCTCGTGGCCCTCGCCATGTGCACCGCCCTCGAAAGAGACGCCGCCCTGTCGTCGCCTCGGGCCAATGCGCTGCTCCGTTTCAAGGCGACCGTCGAGCGACTTCTCATCGAGCCCGGCCTCAAGCCTGAGCGGGTCGCCCAGGAGTCCGGCATTTCCGTGCGCTACGCCAATAGCTTGCTCGCCGAGGAGGGCATGTCGATCGAGCGCTATGTCGCCGAGCGGCGCCTCGAGCGCTGCCGCGGCGCCCTTGAGGACGCGGGCCAGGCCCATCGCAGCATCGGCGAGATCGCGTTCAAGTGGGGCTTCTCCGATTTGTCGCACTTCGGGCGCCGCTTCAAGGCGCGCTACGGCATGACGCCGACCGAGTACCGGCGCCAGTGGGAGCGCCTGAACGCCGGCAGCGTTCTCTCCCCGCCGCCGCGCCTCGTGCGCAAGCCTGAGACGGCCTGACCCCTCGCCCCTGAGCGGCATTCCGCACGGACACAGCCATGTGACATGGCTCCCGGGGCGTGCTTAGGTCGCACGCCTTTCGCACACCAACGCACGAGCAGGAATGTCGAAGACCATCGCCGGCCCCGAGATCGAGCGCCTCGTCCAGCTCCTGGCGCGCCTGCCGGGCCTTGGCCCGAGATCGGCCCGCAAGGCGGCGCTCGCACTTTTGAAGCGCCGCCAGGATCTCCTGGTGCCCTTGTCGGACGCGCTCGCCGTCGCCGTGCGCACCATCGTCGAATGCCCGACCTGCGGCAGCCTCGATACCGTGGCGCCGTGCACCATCTGCCGTGACGAGCGCCGCGACGTGAGCGTGATCGTGGTGGTCGAGGAGATGGGCGACCTGTGGGCCCTCGAGCGGGCGGCTGTCATCAATGCCGTCTACCACGTGCTCGGCGGCCACCTGTCCCCGCTCGACGGCATCGGCCCCGACCGCCTCAACATCGCGCGCCTGATCGAGCGCACCGCCTCGGGCGAGGTCAAGGAGGTGATCCTGGCCCTCAACGCCACGGTTGAAGGCCAATCGACCGCCCACTATCTGACGGAGCACCTGGCCCCGACCGGTGTCGTCGTCTCGCGCCTCGCCCAGGGCGTACCCATCGGCGGCGAGCTCGACTACCTGGATGAAGGCACGCTGGCCGCCGCCATCAAGGCACGCAAGCGGCTCTAGGCCATGATCGCTTCGGACCCTAGCCGCTCCGATCGCCACGCCACCTACCAGGCGCGGCGTGAATCGGCAGCGCAGAAAAAGTCCGAAGCGTGAATCACAGGTCTCGTCAAATGCCTAGAGCGCGATCACGATTCAATAAAAACTGATCGCGCTCTAGCCCGTCGGGCCGCATCGTCAGCCCTCCGAGGACCCGATGGACGTCAAGCCCAAGGCTGCAGCACCGACGCACGCGCCGCCGAAGTTCGTCACCGGCTCGCTGCTCCGCCACATCCTGGTCATGACCGCCGCCGGCGGCATTGGCCTCGGCGCCATATTCCTGAGCGACCTCGCCAACATCGTCTTTCTCTCCTGGCTCCGCGACCAGGCCGTGCTCGCCGCCGTCGGCTACGCGAGCTCGATCCTCTTCGTCACCACCTCGATCGGCATCGGCCTCGCCATCGCCTCGACCGCGCTCGTCTCGCGCGCCATCGGCCAGCGCCGCCGCCTGCGCGCCGCCCGCTACGCCGTCAATGCGCACCTCGCGAGCTTTGCGGTGGGCGCCGTGTCGGCGGTGATCGTCCTTGCCTTGACCCCGGCCCTCCTGACCCTGATCGGCGCCGAGGGACGCGCCCACGGGCTTGCCCGCAGCTATCTCACCATTCTCATGCCGTCGCTGCCGGCCCTGACCGTCGCCATGACGTCGGCGGCCGTGCTGCGCTCGGCAGGAGACGCGCGCCGCGCCATGAACGTCACCCTCTACGGCGCCGTGGTGAACACCATCCTCGACCCCATCCTGATCCTCTGGCTGGACCTCGGCATCGACGGCGCGGCGTGGGCGACGGTCGGCGCGCGGCTCGTGTTCATGGCCGTGGGGCTCTATGGCGTGGTTCACATTCACCGCCTGATGCTGCCGCCGCGCCTCGCGACCTTCCTCGTCGACCTTCCGGCTTTCGCGCGCATCGCCGTCCCCGCGGTCGCGACCAATGTCGCGACCCCGGTCGCCAACGCCTACGTGACCGCCGCCATTGCCCTGCACGGTGACGCCGCCGTCGCCGGTTGGGCCATCATCGGGCGCATCCTGCCGGTCGCCTTCGGCGCCATCTACGCCCTCTCCTCGTCCATCGGCCCGATCATCGGACAGAACTACGGCGCCGGCGAAGGCACGCGCATGCGCGAAGCCTTCAAGCTCGCGCTCGCCGTCGATGTCGCCTTCACCTTCGCCGCCTGGGTCGTGCTGGCGGCGGCCTCCTCGAGCCTGATCGCGGCCTTCGGCGCCGAGGGCGAGTCGGCGCGCCTCATTTCCCTGTTCAACATCTGGCTTGCGCCCCTCTTCGCCTTCATGGGCGCACTGTTCGTCGTCAACGCGGTCTTCAACACGCTGGGCTTCCCACACTACGCGACGCTGCTCAACTGGGCGCGCGCCACCATCGGCACCATCCCCTTCGTCCACCTCGGCAGCGCGCTTGCGGGCGCCGACGGCGTGCTGGTCGCATTCATGGCCACCGGCATCCTGTTCGGCGTCCTCGCCGTGTGGCTCTGCCTGCGTCTTTTCGACCGCCTTCTGGCGAACGGCGGCTTTCCGCTCGCGCGCGGTGCTTGATCCTGTGCATGCCAAACCTGCGTCCCCGCCGCCGTCCTTGTTGCGCGATGCGCCACTGCGATAGGATTCGCCCCATGCACGCGAATCGAGGGCAGGATCGATCGCCAAAGTGAGCCACCCCGTTTCGGAGCGTATTGCCGTTGTCGCGCCATCGGCCGCGGCAGCGGCCGTCGTGCGTCGCAGCCTCATCGCCTGGCTCGCGACGCGCGGCCATCGCGTGCTCTGCATCACCCCGCCCGGGCCGGGCCGCTACTCGCTCGTCTTGCGCGGCCTCGGCGCCCAGCATCGCATCG
>JBFXEP010000220.1:0-5743 GCA_050179995.1 Hyphomicrobium sp. | reverse complement strand
GGCGGCGCTATCACGCCGAGTGCCACGTCTGCCATGGTCCGAATGCAGAAGGCTCGTCGTTCGCACCGGCCTTGAAAGATTCGCTGAAGACCATGACGTACGAGAAGTTCCTGCAGGTCGTCTCGAGCGGCCAGCAGCGCGATGTCGCCGGCACCAAGTACATCATGCCCGCGCTTGGCGATAACCCGAACGTGATGTGCTACATCGACGACCTTTATGTTTATCTCCGCGCGAGATCGACAGACGCCCTGCAGGGCGGCCGCTTGAGCGCCGACCAGCGCGCCGAGAAGCCGAAGGAGGCCATCGAGGCCGAGAAGTCCTGCATCGGAAGCTAGCATCAGGCAGTTTCGGCGGCTGCCTCGGAGTGAGAGAAAAACACCAATGAGAATGCGCGCCGTAACTGCACTTTGCCTTGCAGCCCTCGCCGTCACCCCTGGCGGCGCGGGCGTCGCGGAAGGCCAGCTCGCAGACGCCGTGAACCGCAAGGTTCTCCGCGTCTGCGCGACTCCTGCCAATCTTCCCTACTCCAACGAGCAGGGAGAGGGCTTCGAGAACAAGATCGCCCAGATCGTCGCCGACGAGCTGAAGCGCGCCTCCGTCGAGTACACGTGGTTCCCGCAGGGCACCGGCTTCGTCCGCAAGACCCTGACCGAGAAGCGCTGCGACCTCGTCATGGGCACCGTGCAGGCGGACGAGTTCACGCTCAACACGAATCCCTATTTCCGCACCACCTACGCCCTCGTGACCAAGAAGGGCTCGGACCTCGAGGGCGTCACCTCGATCCTCGACCCCAAGCTCAAGGGCAAGAAGGTCGGCATCCAGGCCGGCGCGCCGGCCGCCGACTACGTGGCCAAGGCCGGGCTCATGCCCGACGCCAAGTCCTACCTCTTCATCGTCGACACCCGCTATCAGAACCCGATGCAGGACATGGTCAACGATGTCCGCTCCGGCGAGATCGACGTCGGCGTCCTGTGGGGCCCCTACGCGGGCTGGTACGCGAAGCAGGGCGGCGAGGAGCTGCACGTCGAGCCCATGCTCGAGGCCAAGCAGCCGGGGCTTCCCGCGCTCGAGTACCGCATCACCATGGGCGTGCGCGCCAACGAGACGGCGTGGAAGCACGAGATCAACAACGTCATCGCCAAGCGTCAGGGTGACATCGACAAGGTGCTCATAGAGTACGGCGTCCCCCTCGTCGACGAGGACAACAAGCTGATCGCCGAGCCGCGCTACCCCAAGAGCACGAACTAGAGTGCTTCCGGAAAAGTGGGAACCGATTTTCCGATAAGAAGCACGACAAGACAAAGACGTAGAGGCTTTCCGCGATTCTATGAAAAGCGGA
This sequence comes from Hyphomicrobium sp., assembly GCA_050179995.1. Lineage (GTDB taxonomy): Bacteria > Pseudomonadota > Alphaproteobacteria > Rhizobiales > Hyphomicrobiaceae > Hyphomicrobium_C. Next base: position 4,404 of record JBFXEP010000220.1, on the reverse strand, counting down.
AAGACTCTAGCGCGACGGGCGGCCCCCGCGAACGGAATGGGACACGCGGCGTGCGCCCGTCTGAGCTGAGACGACATGGTGTGAGCGCGGTGTGCAGGGTGCTTCCCGCCGCCGCGCTTTTTCTCGCCCTGTCCATGGCCGCCCGCGCCGCCGAGGACGTGCTCGAGCCCCAGGGCTACCGGCTCGACGAGTATCGGCGGCCCGTTCCCAAGACGCTGACCGGCGCCCGCGTCATCGGCGCCGACGAGGCCGAGACGCTGCTCAAGGACGGCAAGACCGTCTTCATCGACGTCTTTCCCCGCGCGCCGAAACCGCCCAACCTGCCCGCCGGCACCGTCTGGCGCGACCCGACCCACATGACCATCGCCGGCGCCCACTGGCTCCCCAACGTTGGCTACGGCCTCCTGTCGGCGGATTTCGAGACCTACTTCAAGTCACGCCTCGAGGCGCTGACCGGGCGGGATCTCGCGCGCCCCGTGGTCTTCTTCTGCCTCAAGGATTGCTGGATGTCCTGGAATGCCGGCAAGCGCGCGCTCGCCTGGGGCTACGGCAACGTGATCTGGTTTTCCGAAGGCACGGACGCATGGCAGGAGGCCGGCTTCGATCTCGTCAAGGCCGAGCCCATGCCCTAGAGTGCTTCCGGAAAAGCATGTCCTCGGACTTGATCCGGGGATGGGAACCGGTCATGGCGAAGCCATGCGAGCAACCAAGTCCGATAAGAAGCGCGACAAGAAAAAGACCTAGAGGCTTTCCGCGATTCCATGAAAGCGGAAAGCCTCTAGGCTGTGAACTCAACTCAGCTCTTCATCTGGCTGCGGATCGCGCGCGCCACCGCATAGAGCCGCTCCTCGATCAGCACCGGCAGCTCGCAGGCGAGCGGAATGCTGGATTGGCGCTCCTGGAAGATGCGCTGCGCCCAGTTGAAGTTTTCGCGCGCCTTTGCCAGCTCCGGGTCGTCCTCCAGCGCGCCTGGGGCCTGCTTGCCCTCGAGCTCGACGATGGCCGAGCTTTGGTGCTCGAGCTCGATCGCGCGCGCCTTCTGTGACCTCTGATACTTCTCGATCCCGCTCATGACGGTGCGGCGCTGGCCCGAGAACTTGTCGAACATGGCGGCGAACAGCGTGGTGAGCTTCGTGTCGCGCTCGGCTTCGGGCTGCGCCTTGGCGTAGGTCTCGATCGCCGCGTCGACATGTTCCTCCGGGATGCGCCGCTGCACGGCGAGATCGACGAGGTCGACGAGTTCCTTGTCCCGATACCACCCTTTGATGCCTTCTATCGAAGGCCCGTCCCAGATCGCGCCCACCGACAGCGTCTCGACCTTACCTTGCACGCACGGCCAATCCTTCGTCATGTCGATCGGCGGCGGCGTGGCCTCCTGCTGGCCCTGTATGGCCGCTTCGCCGCCGGCCGCTGGCGCCGTTCCGGGCTCCTGCGCCGAAAGCGGCGCCGCCCCAAACATGAGCGCCCCTAGTAGCATGAGCGCGAGAGAGCGGCGATGAGCGATCCTGGTCATTGTTCTAAGTCTCTCGTTGTGTCCAGCCTCGCCGAAGGCAATCCAATCCGTGAGCTTCAAGACCATGATCGCTTCGGACCCTATGAGTCCGAAGCGTGAATCATAGGTCTCACCAAAGACCTAAAGCGCGATCGCGCTCTAGGCCCCGCCGCCCGGGCCGCCGCGACGCGCGATGAGCCCCTTCGACGGGTTATATGCGTAGACGGCCGCTCCGAGGAAGAACACCGTGTAGGCCGTCACGACATAAAGATTCGTAAGGTCGAGCGACCCGTCCTCGAGCCGGGCCCCCACCTGCCCGTAAAGGGCGAAGCGAATCAGCTCCACCGCGTAGGTGAAGGGATTGAAGAGGCAGATCTCGTAGAGGAGCGGGCTGCTCTCCTTGATGCGCCAGAGGGGATAGAGCGCGGAGGAGGCGAAGAACATCGGGAAGATGACGAAGTTCATAACGCCCGCGAAGTTCTCGAGCTGCTTGATGACGGACGAGATGAAGAGCGACAGCGAGCCCAGCATGAGCCCGGCCAGCAGCAGCGCCGGAAACACGGTGATGTAGTTCATGCTCGGCGGCGGAAGCTGCCAGTAGACAACGGCGCCGGCCAGGATGGCTGCCTCGACGAGTCCGGTGGCGACGATGAGGCGGCTGACGTTCGTCTCGGAAAGGAACTCGACGGCCGAGTTGAGGATCAGCACGGCGAAAAGCAGCGCCGGCACCGCGAGCATGGCGAGATGGGCTTCGTACGGAACGTCCGCTTCCCAGAAATAGAAGATGCCGAGGAACACGTACGACTGGATCGCCGCCACCGCGACCCCGCCGATCAGCTTCGACAGCAGGAGATACGAGCGCGGGAAGGGGCTCACCAGGAGCGTGCGCATGGCGCCCGTCTCGCGGTCGTAGACCATCGACAGCGACGACTGCATGGCGTTGAACAGGAGGATCATGCCGAGCAGCCCCGGCACGACATACACCTCGTAGAGCACGTAGGTCTCGTAAGGGGGAATGATCGAGACGCCGAGCACCTGCCGGAAGCCGGCGGCGAAGATGAAGAGCCACACCAGCGGCCGCACGAGGGCAGAGAAGAAGCGCTCGCGCTGGTGCAAGAAGCGCAGCACCTCGCGCCAGACGATGCCCCGGGAGCAGTTGAAGTACGCGAGCGGTCCGAGCCGGCGAGGGGCTTCCGCGTAGCGCGACGAGAGGGCAGCATCGGGTCGCACGACGTCGACGTTCATGCCGCCTCCTCCTCCGTCGATGCCGTCCCGGTCATGATGCGGAACGCTTCGCGCGCCGTCTTGGCGCCGGTCTCCGCCAGGAACCCCGGCAGCCGCCCCGAGAACAGCACGCGGCCCTTGTGCAGCACGACGATGAGATCGCTGTCCGCGATCTCGTCGATGAGGTGCGTCGCCCACAGCACGCCGAGACCGTGTTGTTGCACGAGGCCGCGCACGATGCCGATCACGCTTTCGCGGGAGCCGATGTCGAGGCCGACCGTCGGCTCGTCGAGCAGAAGGCAACCGGGCCGATGCATCAGCGAGCGGGCGATCTCGACCCGGCGCGCCTGCCCGCCCGAGAGATTGCGCACCTTCTCGTGCGCCCGGTCGGCGAGTCCGACCGTGGTCAGGGCTTCCGCGGCGCGCCGTTTGGCTTCCGCGCTCCCGAGCCCGTGCAGCGCCGCGTGGTAAAGGAGGTTCTGTTGCAGCGAGAGGTCGGCATCCAGCGTCTTCGATTGGAACACGACGCCAAGCCGTTGCAGCGCCTTGCCGGGCGTGCGGCGCACGTCGTTGCCGAGCACGCGGATCTCGCCCGAGACGTTGTCGTAGAGACGCGTGATCAGTGAGAAGAGCGTCGACTTTCCGGCGCCGTTGAGCCCGAGCAGCACGGCGAACGTGCCGCGCGGCACCGTCACGGAGACGTTGTCGAGCACCTGCTTCTCGCCGAAGCTGTGGCTCACGCCTGCGACCGAGAGGGCCGGAACTGACGGGTTTGTATCGGCTTCGCTCACGGTGTCCTCAGTGCGGGGCGACCACGACACCCCAGGGATAGCGGCCGACCTTGATCGACTTGGTCACTTTCTGCGATGCAACGTCGATGACGGACACATCGTTCGAGGTGCCGTTGGTAGTGAACAGCAGCTTTTCGTCGGGCGTGAAGCCGAGGTTCCAGACGCGCTGCCCGACCAGCAGGTACTTCTGCACCTGTCGCGTCGCGACGTCCACCACCGCCACGCGGTTGGCCGGCCCGAGCGCGACGAACGCCGTCTTGCCGTCCTTCGTGACGCGCACGCCGACCGGCTGGATGGCGTCCTTGGTGATGCCCTGGATCTCGAAGGTGACCTTGCCGAGCACCTTGCGCGTCGCCGTCTCGATCACGGTGACGGTGCCGCCGATCTCGGCGCTGACCCACACCTGCGAGCCGTCTGGCGTGAATTCAGCCACGCGCGGCCGGTTGTCGACCAGCACGTTATCGATGCTCTTGTAGGTGAAGGCATCGATGAAGTGCGCCATGTTGGTGGTTTCGGACGTGTTGACGAGGATCGTCCCGTCCGGGCTCATGCCCATGCCCTCGGGCTCGACGCCGACCGGCACGTCCGTGATGATGGTGCCCTTGAAGATGTCGACCACGGTGACGAGGTTGTCGTCCTCGTTGGAGACGTAGAGCGGGTTGCCGGAGCTGTGCAGGATGGGGAGCTCCGGATCGGGCCCCGACGGCAAATCCTTCACGTACTCGAAGGTGCTCGTGTCGAACACCTGCATCTTGTGGTCGTCGCTCGCACACACGATCACCCACTTGCCCTCGTTGGCGAGGATGATGCCGCGCGGCCGGTTGCCGGTCTTGATGGTGTGCACCAGCGCCAGCGTCTCGCTGTCGATGACCGAGATGGTGTTCTCCTTCTCGTTCG
>JBFXEP010000219.1:0-5763 GCA_050179995.1 Hyphomicrobium sp. | reverse complement strand
GCCGGAGCCGCTCTCGGCGGTCGTGGTCGCGGCGGCGCCGGCCGCGGTCAGCGCCTGCATGCCGGTCGAGCTGCCGTCGTTGGAGCAGGCGGCGAGCGCAAGCCCGGCCATGAGCAAGGCCCCGCACGTCGCGACTGCCGAGGCCCCCTTCATCTCCCGTCCGCTCCTCAACGCTTGTCAGCGCTTCTCTATCAGCCCTGCGCGAGCAGCGGCTCGAGCACCTTGTCGAACGACTCGATCGTCGGCGCCTCCATGAGGCGCTTGCCGTTGATGAAGAAGGTCGGCGTCGCCCTGACGCCGAACGTGTCCGAGGCCTTGTCCTGGATGGCGGTGAGCTGGTCGAGCAGCTTCTGGTCGGTTAGGCACTTGTTGAAGCTTTCCTGCGTGAAGCCCGCCTGCTTGGCGATCTCGAACAGCTTCGGCGTGGGATTCTCCTTGATGAAGGCCCAGTTCTTCTGGGTGTCGAAGAGGGCGGCGATGAGCGCGAGCGATTTCTCCGGCGAGCCAGCGCAGCGGCCCAGCATCGAGGCGGCGAAGGCGCGGTCGTCGAGCGGGAACTCGCGGAACACGAAGCGCACCTTGCCGGTGTCAATGTACTTCTTCTTCAGCTCGGGGTAGGTCGCCTCGTGGAAGTGCTGGCAGTGGCCGCAGGTCATCGACGCGTACTCGACGATGGTCACCTTGGCGTTCTCGGGGCCAAGCACGAGGTCGGGCAAGTCGCTGGTCTTCATCAGCTCGTCGACGGGGACCTCAGCCGGGCCCTTGGGCGACTGCGCCAGCGCCGGCCATGCCGCGACCGCAAGCGCCAGCATCGCGCCGATGGCGGCGGCCTTGATGGCTTGGCGGCGATCGAGCCGGCTCGAATGTCTCATAACGTCAACTCCCTGAATGGCTATGCTCTGCCGCTTGTTTCGGGTCCGGCTGATAACATGGGGCCGGCATGCGATTAAGGCAATTGCGCCCTGAACGCCTTTTGAACGCACCGATGTGGCGGGAAAAATCCAGGAGGATCAAGGGTGTGGTCAGGCCCGGACGGGCTGGCGGCGGCGCACGCCCTGCTCAAGGCGGGCGAGGGCGGCCAAGAGGGGGTCGTCGCCGGCCGCTTCCCGCTTCTGCGGTTGAGTCGCCGGGGCCGAGAGGGCCGCGCGCTCGAGCGGTGCCTGCACGAGCCGGATGGTCTCGATGGCGCGATAGCCGAAGTAGGCGTTGATGCGGTCCGTGATCTGGCGCGTCTTGTACTCGACATCGAGGGCGCGGGCCGGATCGACGCGCAGGATCAGCGTCGCGCCGCGCCGCTCGGCCTCGTCGTCCTCGGAGACAACACCCTCGCCGCCGCGCGGCCACTTGAGCTTCTCGGGTGCCGTGCAGGCGGCGAGGTCGGCGCCGGCGATGCGGGCCCAATCGGTGATCAGCGTCGCGGTCGAGAAGCCGAACTTCTCGAATGCCTTCCTGGTGAGCGTCGGAACGAAACTGCCGACCGTCTTGGCCGACACGAAGCGCGCCGTCTGCGCGGAAGCAAAACGCGGCTCGCTAGGGGCCAGCGCCAACGCGCGCCGCGCCGGTGGCGGGAGCGGCGATTTACGTGCCTTTTCTGTGCGCTTTACGGTCACGCGGCGTCGCTGTCATATGCAGAGGTGTTGCTCGTCCCTAGCATCATGAGTGTGATTCGCGTCGTCTTCGAAGGGAGACCCGATTCGAAATGGGGGACACGGCGAAACCTGTGGCGCGCAGGCAACTGCCGCTCCGGCCCGCCGGGCCGGACACGGTTGCGGCGCTGCTCGACTGGTATGACCGCGAGCGGCGCGACCTGCCGTGGCGCGGCAAGCGCGGCCGCCGCTCCGATCCCTACAAGGTCTGGCTCAGCGAGGTCATGCTGCAGCAGACGACGGTGAAGGCGGTCATTCCGTTCTACGAACGGTTCCTCGCGCGCTGGCCGACGGTGGAGGCGCTAGCGGCTGCGAATCTCGACGACGTGCTCGCGGCGTGGGCCGGCCTTGGCTACTACTCGCGGGCGCGGAGCCTCCACAAGTGCGCACAAGCGGTGGTTGCCGAGCACGGCGGTCAGTTTCCGCGCACGGAGGCCGATCTCGTGGCGCTGCCGGGCATCGGGCCGTACACGGCGGCGGCGATTGCGGCCATCGCCTTCGGCGAGGCGGCGACGCCGGTGGACGGCAACATCGAGCGCGTCGTCGCGCGGCTGTTCGCGGTCAGGCATCCGCTGCCGGCCGCCAAGCGCGAGATCAAGCGGCTCGCCGAGACGCTGACCCCGCAGCGTCGTGCGGGCGACTTTGCGCAGGCGATGATGGATCTCGGCGCGAGTCTCTGCTCGTCGAAGAACCCCTCGTGCCTGATGTGTCCGCTGCAGCAGGACTGTCACGCGCATGCGTCCGGCATCGCGGCGCAGCTGCCGGTCAAGCTCGTCAAGCCGAACCGGCCGGTGCGCTATGGCATGGCGTTCCTGGCGCTCAGCGAGGATGGGCAGGTGCTACTCAGGAAGCGCCCCGAGGCGGGGCTGCTCGGCGGCATGATGGAGGTGCCGTCCACGGAGTGGGGCGACGACTGGCCGCCGGTCGATCAGGCGCTGATCGCGCAGCCCGTGCGCACCGATTGGTGGACCGTGCCGGGCGCGGTCAGCCACACGTTCACCCACTTCCGGCTCGAGCTCGTGGTGCTGCGCGCCATCGTGCCGGTGGGGGCGGGCCTCACGTTCTGGGCCTCGCCCGAGCGCTGCCGCTGGGTGCCGAGGCGCGATCTTCACGCGGCGGCGCTGCCCTCGGTCATGCGCAAGATCATCGCGCACGGGCTCAAGGAGCACTAGGGGGCGGCGTTGCCGGCTCGGCGTCAGAAGCCGTAGCTCACGCCGGCGCGCAGTGACTGGATGTCGAGATCATCGGCGCGGTGGTCGTAGGACAGGCCGGATACCGCGCTGCCGAAATCGACATACTGGTATTCGATGCGTCCCCGCCAGCCACCGATAAAGGCGTGCTCGTAGCCGCCTCCTATGGTCCAGCCTACGAGGTCGTTCGAGGCGGAGGCGCCCAGCGTCAGATCCTTCTTTTCAAGATCACCGAATGCAATGCCGCCGGTCGCGTAGAATAAGGACGGGCCCTGTACCACGCCGGCGCGGGCCCTGATGGTGCCCACGGTGTTCATTTCGATGGCATTGACCAAACCGGCAAACTGCGAGTCGTCGCCTTTGAGCGACGCCCAGGTCACGTCGCCCTCGATGCCAACCGCCAGCCAGTCCTGTTGCCAGAGGTGACCGAGGTGCAAGCCGCTCGACACGTTGTCGTAGGAGATGTCTCCGTCCGGCGTCCAGGGCGTCACGTTGTTTCGCCAAGAGTTGCCGGTTTCGCCCCAGGATGCACCGACGTGGCCGCCAATGTAGAAACCGTGCCAGTCTTGCGTGCGGCCGTCGCCGGCAGCGGCACTGCACGTCATCGATAGGAAGATCACGACTGAAGCCGCTGTCGCGCGCATGGCTCACCCCAAAATGCGTTGGTCAGGCGACGCGCGACAAGTGCCAGAAGCATAGTTATTGGCTTAGCAATCTAAAAAAGAACTAACGCTGACAATCTGCGTGGGGCCGTGGCGCGGGGATCGTATCGCGCCGCATCGCTGATCGGCCAAGGACATTATTCGGGCCGCTCGGCGTGGTTTCCTCATTCGTGCTGGACGCAGGATCGAGGAGGACGGCAATGCAGAACGCGGTCTCAATTCCTCTCTTGATTCCTCTCTGGGGCTTGCTGCTCGCGCCTCTTTTGCTCGCTTCCGCGCCGCATCAGGCAAACGCAGGCACGGACTGCGAGAGCCGCACGGCCGCTACCCCCCTGGTGACGCGCCGACCGGTCAGCGGCGAGGACGTGCGACTGACCTCCGGCTATGGGCTTCGGCTTCATCCGCTCCTCAACGAACGCCGCCTGCACACGGGCGTCGACTGGGCCGCACCTACGGGCACGCCGGTCACTGCGGCTGGAAAAGGGCGGGTCATCTCGGCGGGGCGCGAGGGTTTCTACGGCAACAAGGTCGTCATCGACCACGGGGGCGGATGGCAGAGTGTGTACGCGCAGCTCGATCGCTTCTCCGTGAAGGCCGGCGATTGCGTGGAAGCACGTGACCAGATCGGCACCGTCGGCACGACGGGGCTGTCAAGCGGACCGCACCTGCACTTCGAGGTCCTGCGCGAAGGCCAGACGATCGATCCGATGAGCGTTCCGCTGCAGGCGGAAGAGCACTGATTGCGGCGGCCCTACTCCGCGGCGACGAACGGGGGCGCGGCCGTGCGGAGCTTCTTCCTTCTCCTTGGGGGGAAGGTGCCCCGCAGGTGCGGATGAGGGGCTTTGGGCGTGCACGAACGCCGGTCGTATTCCCGTGGCAAGTCCCTCACCTGCCCATCTCGCCGAAGGCGAGCCTTCGGCTCGACGGGCATCCTCTCCCGTCCCGGGAGAGGAAAGTCAAAAGATTACTCCGCGGCGATGAGCGGGGAGGCGGCTGCGCGCTTGGTCAAACCCAGCTCGGCCTTGGCGCGCTCGCGCAGCTTGTCGATGGGGAGCAGCCGGCCGCCCGCCTCGTAATGCCAGAAGGTCCAGCCGTTGCAGGCGCTCTTGCCCTGCACGAACGCACCCACGCGATGGATCGAGCCACGGCTGTCGGGTACGGCCAACGTGCCGTCGGCCTTCACCTCGGCCTTCACGCGGCGGCGCTCGTCGTAGAGTGGCGCGCCGGGGCGCAGCATGCCGAGCTCGACGATGGTCCCGAAGGCGACACGCGGCTCGGCGCGCTTCGAGGGCTGGGTCTCGAGCGCGGAGGGGGAGAGCGTCTTCACCTTGGCGATGCGCTCCTCGGCGGCGCGGGCGTAGTCGGGGTCGCGCTCGATGCCGATCCAGTGGCGGCTGAGCTTCTGGGCGACGGCGCCCGTGGTGCCGGTGCCGAAGAAGGGGTCGAGCACGGTGTCGCCGGGATTGGTGCTGGCGAGCAGGATGCGGTGCAGGAGCGCCTCCGGCTTCTGGGTCGGATGCGCCTTGCGGCCGCCCTCGTCCTTCAAGCGCTCCGGGCCCGAGCAGATGGGGAACAGCCAGTCCGAGCGCATCTGCACGTCGTCGCTGCCGGCCTTCATGCTCTCGTAGTTGAAGGTATAGCGCGACTTCTGATCGCGCGCGGCCCAGATCAGCGTCTCGTGCGCGTTGGTGAAGCGGCGGCCGCGGAAGTTCGGCATCGGGTTCACCTTGCGCCAGACGACGTCATTCAGGATCCAGAAGCCCTGATCCTGCAGCGCGGCGCCGAGGCGGAACACGTTGTGATAGGAGCCGATGAGCCAGAGCGCGCCGTCGGGCTTCAGCACGCGGCGGCATTCGGCGAGCCAGGCGCGCGTGAAGCAGTCGTAGTCCGCGAAGGAGCCGAACTTGTCCCACGCGTCGTCGACGCCGTCGACGCGCGTGTTGTTCGGGCGCAGCAGCTCGGTCGTGAGCTGGAGATTGTAGGGAGGATCGGCGAAGACGAGATCTACGCTTCGATCCGGTAGTCGGCGAAGCTCGGCGAGGCAATCGCCCACCAGGATCCGATCCCGGACCAGAGACCGATGTCCGGCCACGCGGCCAACTCCGCGAGCCGCACCCGCACCACGACGCACACCCATTCGACGCAACTCACCGAGACAAACCAGAAATGACCAGCATCCAAGACACGAACCCGACGCACTGACAAACCCGGTCCCGCGGGTTATCAGAATGTTAACGGCGGGAGTTAATTTTCTGTTATGATGTC
>JBFXEP010000218.1:0-5765 GCA_050179995.1 Hyphomicrobium sp. | reverse complement strand
TGATGTTGACGTCGAACAGGTGCTGCCAGGCCTCGTCCGTCTCGTCGAAGAAGCCGACGGCCTCGTAGATTCCGAGGTTATTGACGAGGATATCCACGGAGGCAAGCGCGGCGATGGTCGCGGCGCAGCCGTCGGCAGTGCCGTTGTCGGTCGCGAGCGGGATCAAGTCGGCGGCGGGCAGCCCCGCCTTGATGTCGGCGATGGCCTTGTCGACGCTCGCCTTGCTGCGGCCGTTGATGGCGACGCGCGCGCCACCGGCGGCAAGCGAGCGGGCGATCTCGAGCCCGATGCCGCCGGACGACGCCGTGACGAGCGCGGTTTTGTCGGCAAGATTGAGGTCCATTGGTGCTTCCTTGCTGGTGGTGTGTGCGACGGGTCGGATCGGCTACGTGCCGCGCCGTGAGATCGGATGCGCGTCAGGACGACGCGGAGGCGAGCCCCTTTCGTCCCGAGGCGGCGGGCTTCGCCTCGCGGCCGGCGCGACCAAACTCCTCGCGCAGCACGGCGCCGAGCTCGGCAGCCATGTCGTTCTGCGTGTTGCGCGGCAAGTAGAGGTTGACGTGGCAGGTCGGGAGCCGCGGCAGGCCGGCGGCGTCGCCCAGGATCTCGAGGCTCTTCGGCGCGGCGCACGACAGCATTGGCGCGACGGCGAGGTCGGCTTCGAGCGTGGCGATCATGGGCTCGAGGCTGTTGCTCTCGCTGACGGGGCGCCAGCCGCGATGCCACCTGGCCAGCGCCGCCAGCGCGTAGGGGCGAAAGGCGCACGTGTCGGCGCCGAGCGAGACCGGCAGCGGATCGCGCAGATAGGCGTCCCCGCCCGCCGCCCCGACCCAGACCAGACGATCGACGAGCAGGCTTTCGGATCGGGCCGGACGCGCGGCCTCCGTGGTCAGCGTGAGATCGAGCTCGCCGCGGCCCAGTGCATCGAGCAGCAGGCGCGAGGTGCTGGTCACCAGCGATACGCGCACATTCGGGAACCGCTTGTCGAAACGGCGCAGCACGCGTGGCAGGAAGCGGGCGACGATGTCGTAGGGCACGCCGAGGCGCACCTCGCCGTCGAAGGCGGGCGCTGCCATGGCGCGCCATGTCTCGTCGTTGAGCGCAATCAGCTTCTGGGCGTAGGTGAGCAGGCGCTCGCCGTCCGGGCTCAGCACGAGCCTTCTCTGCGCGCGCACGAACATGGCCTTGCCGAAAAGCTCCTCGAGCCGCTTGATCTGCTGGCTCACGGCCGCCTGCGTGAGGCTCAGCGTGCCGGCCGCCTCCGTCACGGACCCCGTCTCGACGACGGCCGTGAAGGCCCTGACAAGTCCGATATCGATGTTGCGAGGCATGGCGTCACCATAACGATCCGTTATTTCGACATTGCAATACATTTGTTTCACTAATGCAACGATGTGCCCTAAGACACGCTCCCGCGCAACCCCCGGAGCGCCGTCATGGCCTACGTCTCGCACATTCCGCGCCTTGCCCGGCGCTCTCTTCGCCCCACGCGTTCCGCCCTTGTCCGGGCCGTGTCCTGGGTGGAGGCTGCTTTCCGCACGGCGCGCGAGCGCCGCCAGCTCATGGCGCTCGACGAGCAAGCGCTGAAGGACATCGGCGTCAGCAGGGCCGATGCGTACCGCGAGGGCAGCCGGCCGTTCTGGGATCTGCCGTCTTCGCGCTAGAGTGGGGCGATCAGCTTTGATTGAATCATGATCGCGCTCTAGGCTTTTGATGAGACTTATGATTCACGCTTCGGACTTTTTCCGCGCTGCCGATTCACGCCGCGCCTGGTAGGCGGCGCGACGATCGGAGCGGCTAGGGTCCGAAGCGACCATGGTCTAGACTGACGCGATCACATCGCCATGACACATCTCGATTTCTGGTTCGACTTCGGGTCGTCCTACTCGTATCCGGCCTCGCAACGCATCCAGGCGCCCGCCGCCGCTTCGGGGGTGGCGGTCCACTACCGGCCGTTCATGCTCGGCGCCATCTTCAAGGAGCAGGGCTGGACCACCTCGCCGTTCAACATCTATCCGGCTAAGGGCCGCTACATGTGGCGCGATCTCGCGCGCATCTGCGACGATCTCGGGCTTCCCCTCGTGCAGCCGAGCCCGTTTCCGCAGAACAGTCTGCTCGCGGCGCGCGTCGCGACCGCAGTCGCCGGCGAGCCCTGGGCCGGCGACTACTGCGCTCAGGTGTTTCGCGAGGCGTTCGGGCACGGCCGCTCCATCTCGGACGCGGAGGTGATCCGTGCGGTGGTCGCGCGCTTCGACGGCGATGCACCGCGCTGGCTCGCGCTGGCGCAGACCGCCGAGGTCAAGGAAAAGCTGCGCTCCGAGACGGACACCGCGCGCGTCCTCGGCATCTTCGGGGCCCCGAGCTTCATCACCGCGGACGGCGAGCTCTTCTGGGGCAACGACCGGCTCGAAGCGGCAATTGCCTGGTCATCAACACGATAGCATTCCATCCGCCGTCAGAAGACCACGGTGCGATGTACGCTGCTTTTTGCGGGCTGGCGAATCGCCTAGGTTGCCGGCATTCACCGGCGTCGGAAGACATTGTGCTGCTCTGAGATCGTTGACGATTCTCCCCGAGACGACGCCCGCGCACGTGCTGCACTTTCCATTCGGATCATCGACTGTCGCGCGCGTTCTCCTCGCCACAATGCCGCGTGCCTGTCGGGCTAATGGTCCATTCCTTTATTAGTCGCAACGTGCACATAGTTGTTGGAATCGCCTGGCAAGTGCGCGCTCTTCAGACCGCAAAAAGTGTCGTCCACATGATCTCGCTCAAAGACCTCTCCCCACTGGAACGCTTCGTGCTGGCGGCGGGGGGAGCGTCGGTCGTGGCGGCGCTCATCGTGCTCTTCGCGGCCTCCGACCTCGACCTCAACGTTCTCAGAACACTCAAAGCGGTACGCTCCGGAAGCGGCGGCGCGGTGACGGAAACCCGCTACAATCCCTTTGGTGTGGTCGGGCTCGGCCTCGTCACCGCGGCGGCGCTCGCTGCCGTCGGGCTCCTGGCCGTGCTCTTTCTCAGGCTCCTCTCGCGCGTGGCGGGCGTGTCTCTCACCGGAGACAGCGGTGTCAAGGACGCGGTGGCCAAGGCCGGGCAGAAGCTCGACCGGGAGCTCGCGAGCGTGCTCGGGCTCATCCGCTCGCACATCACGACCAACGAGGCCTATGCGAAGTCGCTCGCGAGCGCGCAGGCGCGTCTCTCCGGACTTTCGGAAGGCGAGCAGGTGCGCGTCATCGTCAGCCTGCTCGTCGCCGAGAACGAGCGCATGCGGCAGGACAGCACGACGCTCAAGGGCCGCCTCGAGGAGTCGCACAAGCAGATCCAATCGCTGCGCTCGAGCCTCAGCCGGGCCGAGGAGGTGGTGCTCAAGGACCCGCTGACAGGCACCGGCAATCGCCGCCAGTTCGACGTCACCATGGCGCGCGCGATCCAGGAGGCCGAGCAGAGCACATCGCCGCTGTCGCTCGTCATGTGCGACATCGACCATTTCAAGCGCGTCAACGACGCGTTCGGGCATCAGGTCGGGGACGAGCTCATCAAGATGTTCGCGCGCGTCATCGAGGGCAGCGTGCGGGAGACCGATTCGGTGATCCGCTACGGCGGCGAGGAGTTCGCCATCATCCTGCCCGCGACGGACCAGGACGGGGCACGCGCGATCGCCGAGCGGGTGCGGCGCCAGTTCGAATCGAAACGCCTCACCATCCGCGAGACCAACCAGAAGATCGGCCAGCTCACGGCGTCGTTCGGCGTCGCCCAGTACCGGACCGGTGACAGCCTCGAAGCGCTGGTGCAGAAGGCGGATACGAAGCTCTACGACGCGAAGAGCGCGGGCCGGAACCGCGTCGCGACCTACGGCGACTGAGCGTGCGGGATTAAAAGGAACTTCGGTTCAGCGCAACGCCAGCTCGCCGCCCAAGGTCACGTGGCTGTAGCGCTCGATGGGGAGCGGGTGGCCAATCAGATAGCCCTGCACCTCGTGACAGCCCTGCTGCTGCAGGAGTTCGAGCTGCTCCTGCGTTTCTACACCCTCGGCGATAACCAGGCGGCCGATGGCGCGTCCAAGGCCCATTACGGAGCTGACGATGGCCGCGGCGTCGTTGTTGCTGGTCATGTCGTTGATGAAGCTGCGGTCGATCTTGATGCGGTCGAAGGGGAACGAGCGCAGCGTGCTCAGCGACGAGTAGCCGGTGCCGAAGTCGTCCATGGCGACGCTCACACCCAGGGTCTTGAGCCGCTCGAGCGTCCTGAGCGCGGTCTCCGCATCGTAGATGAAGAGGCTTTCGGTGACCTCGATCTCGAGGCGCGAGGGCGCGACGCCCGTTTCCGCCAGCGCCGTCTCGACGAGGGCCGCGAAATCCGCATGCACGATCTGCGCCGGCGACACGTTCACGGCGACGCGCAGATGGGCCGGCCATTGGGCCGTCCGTGCGAGCGCCTCGCGCAGGACGAACGCCCCGATCTCCTCGATGGCGCCGCAGCTTTCCGCTGCGGGAATGAAGGTCGCAGGCGAGACGAACCCGTGAATCGGGTGGTTCCATCTCAAGAGGGCCTCGAAGCCCTTCACCCTGCACGTGAGAGCGTCGGCCTGCGGCTGGAACACGAGCGAAAGCTGACCTGCGGCGACGGCGGCGGAGACGTCGCGCTCGAATGCCTGGCGCGCGCGGCGCTCGGCGTCGATCTTCGCCGTGTAGAAGGCGTGACCGCCCTTGCCCGCGCTCTTCACCTGACCGAGTGCGGTGTCCGCCTTGCCGACCAGCGCATCGAGATCCGTGCCGTCGCCGGGAAAGCGCGCGATACCGATCGATGCGCCCGCCCTCACGTCCACGCTGCCGTCGAGCCGGTAGGGCGCGCGCAGGGCTTCGCTCAGGGCCGCGGCCGTGGCGTCGAAGTCCTGCTCGCCGCCTGCTCCGGTCTTGACGACCAGGAACTCGTCGGCGCCGAGGCGGGCCGTGAGAGCCGCGCCCGCGCAGGCCTCGCGGATGCGAGCGGCCACGGAGCACAGGAGCTGATCGCCGAGCTTGTGGCCCCGCGCGGCGTTGATGGCACGAAAACCGTCGATGTCGACGTAGAAGACGGCGACCTCCTCGCCTGGCTTCGTCGCCTGATCGAGGATTCTCGGGAACTCCTCGGCGAGGAGCGCGCGGTTGCCGAGGCCGGTCAGAGGATCGGAATAGGCGAGATTGCGGACTCTCGCTTGGGCGGTCCAGTGCTCGATGGCGATGGCACAGACATGCGTGCAGCGCTCGACGAGCCGCTTCTCGAGGGCGCTCGCGCGGCGCGCGCGACGGAAATAGAAGGCGAAGGTGCCCACCACGCGCCCATCATGGGACTTGATGGGGCTCGACCAGCAGGCCTTGAGGCCGAGGGCGAGCGCGGGCTCGCGGAACGCGTCCCAGCGCGTATCGGTCTTGATATTCGTCACCTCAACCGGTTCGCCCAGATACGCCGCACTGCCGCAGGAGCCGACCATCGGGCCGATAGGGTAACCGTCGATGCCTTGCGAATAGGCGTCCGGGAGGGACGGCGCCGCGATGGGGCGCATGCGCCCTTCCGAGTCGACGAGCAGCACCGAGCAGATGGCGCTCGTCGCGACTTCCTCGGCGCGCTCGCACAGGAGCGTCATCACGGCCGGTAGCGCATTGCCGGACGCGATCGCCACGAGGATCTCGTGCTGCATGTCCTTGAGCCGGTCCTCGACGTTCCGGCGGCGCTTCTTCTTGACGCTCAACATGTCCCACAGCCTGTGGTCGGCCTTCGGAGCATCC
>JBFXEP010000217.1:0-5774 GCA_050179995.1 Hyphomicrobium sp. | reverse complement strand
TTGCCGGCGCCGGTCATGTTCTGGCCGTTGATCTGCACCTGCGCGTAGGTCGACGGCAGGCCGCGCAACTGCACCTGGTCGTACTCGAGCATGTCGCTCGAGAAGCTGACGCCGGGGACGCGCTTCAAGGCATCGCCCGCCGAGATCGGTTCGAAGCGCTGGAAGTATTCGAGGTCGTAGTTGAGGACGGGCGCGACCGTATCGGTCCGATTGCGCGTCACGATAGTTCCGTAAACGACGAGCTCGTCGGTGGTTTGCACCTCTTGAGCTAGCACGGTCTCGCCGCACGTCAACGCGCACAACGAGACGCTCAGCAGCAAGCCGCGCTTGCTGCACGCATACAGATTACGCATGGTCCCCCAACGCCACTTAGGCCGGCGCCGCCGGCCCTACCCCCTGTACCCTGCGGCCCCTTGCAAGCCGCATAGCGGCCCCTTGCAGACCGCATTGCCCTTCCGTGGCACGCGAGCACAATGGACTCGTGACACGCGGCGAGCACCGCTGGAATGTTTCCGTCGTGTTGCGCGTCCAGCACAAACGCTCAGCATCCGGAATTTCGTCGCGTCGATCGCCGCATCGATGTGCAGCGGGTGACCCGGTGCCGTCACGCCGCCGTTGCAAACGGCATGTAGACGGCGCCTCCGCGGACGCGGAGAGCGCACCCGCGTCTCACCACAACGCATGTCACGACATTAGAGAGCACGCTCGCCATGCCGCTCGTCTTGTCTCGTCTCGCTCTTCTCGTCGGCGCTTGCCTTCTGTTCGCGCCGCCGGCCTCCGCCGATCCGGTTTTCGACGTGCCGGCAGACGTGGAAACCGAGGCGGTGCAGCAGGAGGGCGACGCAGCCGACGACGCCGAGATCTGGCGCAATGCCGCCCACCCGGAGCAGAGCCGCATCTTCGCCACCGACAAGAAGCGCGGCTTCATGGTGCTCGATCTCGCCGGCAAGCTGATCCAGTTCTTCGAGTTGGGGCGCCTCAACAATGTCGACCTGCGCGAGGATTGGACGGCCGGCGGCGACAGCCGCGTGCTGATCGGCGCCAGCGACCGCACCAAGCTCGGCATTACGTTCTTCATGCTCGATCCGGAAACGCTCGCCGTCACGCACCTCGCCGGATCGTTCATCGACGCGGGCCTCGGCGATCCCTACGGTCTCTGCTTCTACCGGAGCCGCAAGGATAACGCTCTTTCTGCGTTCGTGATCGGCAAGGACGGCGAGGTCCGCCAGTTCGCGCTGGCGCCGTCGTCGGCCGGTGAGGTCGAGGCGAAGCTCGTGCGCAGCTTCGCCGTCGGATCGATCGCCGAAGGCTGCGTTGCCGACGACCGCACCGGCGCACTCTATATCGCCGAGGAGACCAAGGGCATCTGGCGCTACGGCGCCGAACCCGAGACCGGCGAGGCGCGTGTCATGATCCTGCCCGTGGACGGCAAGGACATCGTCGAGGACATCGAGGGGCTGACGCTCGCCGCATCCGGCGAGACCGGCGGCTATCTCGTCGCCTCCATCCAGGGCAACAGCACGTTCGCGCTGATCTCGCTTCCCGAGGGCAAGCTCGCCCATCGCTTTCGCATCGTCGAGGCGCCCGCGGTCGGCATCGATGCCGTGACCGGCACCGACGGTGTCGCCGTCGCCACCGGCGATTTCGGATCGCATTTCCCGGAGGGCGTTCTGGTCGCGCAGGACGACGAGAATGGAGGCGGGACGACGCAGAATTTCAAGATCGTCTCCTGGGCCTCCGTGCTGGCCAGCCTGCCGACCCGGTAAATGTTGTAGAGCGGCGCCCAGAGCCGCACGCCGATCCGCACCTGCAGTTGGGATCAATGTCCCAGCGGTATCGAGACGTTCAGGAACCCGCCGTCACCCTCGACGCGGTTCTCGGTTTCGAACTCGTGGAAATATTTCCATTCCGTCGAGACAGGGAGCGTCCCGGCCAGGAAACTGTAGGTGAACACCGGACCTACGGCGGTCACGCGTCCTTCGAAATCGCCGATGACCGCCCCCGCCCCGCTGTCGCCGGTGACCTGCTGGTAGTGGTAGCCGGCGAGACCAATCGAGCAAGCCTTCGAGAGATGCTGGATCAGCGCCCATTCGACGTGGAACTCCGTTCCGGTCCTGTAGTCGGTGTCGGGGTTCTCCCAGTTGAAGGTGAAGCCTGCCGCCACCGAAATCTCATGGCCCTTCGCGGCATCGAGCCACGTTACGGAGGCGCTCGTGTCGAGGCCCCAATGGTGGAACGAAATATTGGAGGAGCTGTCGCTGTCGTAAGGGCCGATCGGAACGTTGAGCAGGGCCGTGAGGTTCCAGTGCCAGCTGCCGCTGTGCCATCCGATGAGCGCGCTGACCAGCGGATCGCCGAAGTCGGTGGTGCTGTCGTCGATGTGGAAATGCGAACCTGGGCCGACGATCGTCCCGCCCGGAAGCGTGATCGTGGACAGCGTGTCCAGCGCCACGTCGGCTTTCTTCCACCCCGCCGGGACCATGACGCCGAGGCCGACGTTGCCGCCCAGCACCTTCTCCGGTGCGATCCAGGTGCCGACGAGCGCATTGACGTAGGCGTCACCGACCAACGCGACGTCTGCCTCCACGGTAATGTTGCCGGTGTTCTGCAGCGCGCGCCCCACGGCGGCGCCACCACGCGCATCGCCCGTGTAGGCGTAGTTGATATCCGTGACGTAGACACCGGGCGGCGGGGTATAGCCGGCCATGGCGCTCTTGGAGCCGAGAAGATAGAAACCCGCCGCGTTCTCCGCGGCGTCGGCTGCGTGAACCGCGACGCATGAAATTCCCATCATCGCGATTGGCAACGCGCGAATTCGGCTCATGGCGATCCGTCGTTTCTCTGGCGTGAAACGCGATGCACGCGGCGCGGCGCTGCGAATCAATTTCAGCACTCGAATTGTATTGCGCTTGCCGCGTTTCAAGGTGGCTGAATTGGCACGGCGGAGCCGACTGCGAAATTTTCAGTTATGCGACAATCAGTGATAACCAGGTGCCGACGAATGCAACTTAACCATCGAGTCTTCAGATCGTTGCGAAGCCATCGCGTCGGAGTCATGGCTTTTTGCGGGATGGGGAGTTGGAGCTGCCATTTCCGGCCGGGAGGCTGGCATGGATAAAGCACCTAAAACGTCGACCATTCGCCCTTCTCGAGAGTCCCCTTATTCTGAAAGATTTCGAACGCATTTGCTGCGGCGCAGCATCTGCGTTGAAGGTCGAAGAACATATTTGTAACCGAGTTTCGCGCACGGCGACGACACTCGATCCGTTCCATGTAGGTTTCGGTACGGAAATTAAAGTCACAGCCCAAGCCCTGTAACGACGCCCCGTCATACCTCTCGGGAGCAGCTCGATGACGAGCCTCGTTCTCAAAGCCGAGCAAGCGGCAGGCACATCGTCTGCGCCGCAGCCGCACCCGCGCGACGATATGGTCTTTGTCCCCGGCGGAACGTTCCGCATGGGCTCCGAGTCCCACTATCCCGAGGAAGCGCCCGTCCATCGCGTGACGGTCGATGCATTCTGGATCGACGCGACACCGGTCACGAATGCGCAGTTCCGGGCCTTCGTCGAAGCGACCGGCTACGTGACCTTCGCCGAGATTCCGCCCAAGGCTGAGGATTATCCCGGCGCGCTTCCTCACATGCTGAAGGCTGGATCGCTCGTTTTCAATCCGCCGCAGGGAGCCGTTGACCTTCGCGACTGGAGCAAATGGTGGGAATTCAGATTCGGCGCGAATTGGCGCAAGCCATACGGCAGCGGCAGTTGGATCAAGACGCTCGATGACCATCCGGTCGTCCATGTCGCCTACAAGGATGCCGAGGCCTATGCGGCATGGGCCGGAAAGGCACTCCCCACGGAAGCGGAATGGGAATTCGCGGCGCGCGGCGGGCTCGATGGCGCCGAATTCGCCTGGGGCGACGAGCTCACGCCCGCCGGACGCTATATGGCCAACACATGGCAGGGCAATTTTCCGTACGAGAACGAAAAGCTCGATCATTACGAGCGGACCTCGCCGGTCCGGGCCTTCCCGCCCAACGGCTACGACCTCTACGACATGATCGGCAACGTGTGGGAGTGGACGACCGACTGGTATGCGCCGAAGCATCAGGCCGATGCTGCGAAAGCCTGCTGCATTCCCGAGAACCCGCGCGGCGCGCGGCAGGAGGCGAGCTACGATCCCTGCCAGCCCCGCATCAAGATTCCGCGCAAGGTGCTGAAGGGCGGCTCGCACCTCTGTGCGCCGAACTACTGCCGCCGCTACCGCCCGGCGGCACGCCATCCCGAACCTGTCGACACGTCCACGAGCCACGTCGGCTTTCGCTGTGTTGTGCGCAAGACGAGCGGGTGAAAACGAGCTGGGAGTATGACGCCATGAAAACATATATTCGATCCCTCGCTACTGGCGTTTTCGTCATTTGTCTCGGCCTGATGTTTGCCAGTCCGGGGGCCGAGGCGCGCAAGATCGGTCGCGGCGCCCACCTCAAGGCCGGAAAAATCGCTCATAGCCACCCCCGCGCGCGCCATGCCGCGCGCCACATCGCTCGCGACGTGCGCCGCGCCGGCCGCTGGGTCAATGGCGTGTGGATCGTCAATGGCGTCGCGGCCAGCGTTGCCGTGGGAACGGCCAGCAACTGTGGCTACTACTGGCGCAAGTGGCGGGAAACAGGCAGCGCCTATTGGCGTGAGCGGTACTATGAGCACGGGTGTGGGTGAGGGAGCCCATGGCACACGGCTCGCGCACCCCGGTCAAACATCCGGCCACCTGGCTGGCGGTGCTGCTGGCCGTGGCGCTCGTTCTGGCGGGCCTCATCCAGTACGGCTTCTCCGCCGAGGTTCACCAGCGGTTTTGGGTCGACCTTATGGGCCGTGCCGACGGTCCCATGACATTCCGGTTTTTCTTGCAGCCGGCGATGGCAGCGATCGCCGCGGCGCATGACGCCGTCAAGGATGTGCGTGAGGGGCACAAGGCGTTCTTCTGGACGGCGCTGCGGCACCCGACCCAGGAGAAAGGCCGGCTGCGCGAAGGACTGATCTCCACGACGCGCATCATGCTGCTCGGCATCGGCATGGACGTCATCTACCAGGCTCGCGTCTTCGACCGGTTCTACCCCGCCGAGGCCGTGATGATCGCCATCCTGCTCGCGGTCATCCCCTACTTCGTTCTGCGTTGGATATTCGAGCACGTGGCGCGCGTGTGGCCCCGGCAGGGCAACGGATCGGCGCTTTGAGGGAGACAGCAATGGAGGCCGTCACATCGCACTCGAGCCCGGACACTATATCCGTCGAGCTGTCCTCACGCCGCACCGGCATGAGCTTCCAGCGCACGCGCATGAGCGCCGACCGCACGCTGATGTCGGTGATCCGCACGTCGCTGTCGCTGATCAGCTTCGGCTTCACGATCTTTCAGGTGTTCGAAAAGCTGCGCGACCAAGCGGTGATCACGCACGCCGGATCGGCGCGCAACTTCGGCGTCACGCTCGTCGCACTCGGCATCGTGATGCTGATCGGCGGCATCGTCTATCACCTGCAGTTCATGATGCACTTGCGCGAGCAGCGCGAGGCCATGATCGCAGACGGGCTCGTGCACGGCGAAAGCGCGTTCCCGCCATCGCTCACGCTCATCACCGCGATCATCCTGCTGCTGATCGGCGTCTTCGCCATCATCAGCATGGTGTTCCGGGTCGGTCCATTCGGTTGAAGGAGGCGCCCATGCAGACATGAGGGATTTCGACAATTCGCACGAGCACGGGGACAGGCAACCGAACGGGGGAGGAG
>JBFXEP010000216.1:0-5815 GCA_050179995.1 Hyphomicrobium sp. | reverse complement strand
CCCCACTAGCCGCAAGGCAGTCCGCTACGACCGATGCGTTCGTGTTGAGCCCCGAATCAGGACTCTAACGCATTGCCTCCGGTGCGCCGACACCAAGCACCCTAAGGCCTGAGGATAACACCTGCTGAAGTGCCGCCACGAGCGCGCACCGAGCCTGCGTCATCGCTCGATCGGTGCTCTGGATAACGCGCAATTGTGGCAAATCATTGCCTCGTGTCCAATGCGCGTGAAAAGCGGAAGCCAAATCATAGAGATAGAAGGCGAGCCGGTGCGGCTCGTGGGCCGCCGCCGCACCCTCGATGAGGGCCGGGAAATAGGCGGCCTTCTGGATCAGCTCGAGCTCGCCCGCGTCCGTGAGCAGCGAGAGATCGGCAGCGACCACATCGCCGCGCATGGTCTCGAGATCGGGGAACGCCTCGCGCGCATTGCGCAGCACCGACGCCGAGCGTGCATGCGCGTACTGCACATAGAAGACCGGATTGTCCTTCGACTGCTCCGTGACCTTGGCGAAGTCGAAGTCCAGGGGCTCGAGCTCCTTGCGATAGAGCATCATGAAGCGCACCGGATCGCGCCCCACCTCGTCCACCACGTCGCGCAGCGTGACGAACGTGCCGGCGCGCTTGCTCATCTTGAACGGCTCGCCGTTCTTGAAGAGCTTCACGAGGTTGACGACCTTGATGTCGAGATCGGCTAAGCCGCCGGTCGTATGCCAATGCTTGAGCTTGCCTTTGGCGTCGCGTTCGACCTCACCGCCCGTAAAGGCCGCGATCGTCGCCAGCATGCGCGGGATGTAGCCGATGTGGTCGGCGCCGAACACGTTGATGAGGTGGCGGAAACCACGCTTGAGCTTGTCGTAGTGATAAGCCACGTCGCCGGCGAAATAGGTGTAGCTGCCGTCCGACTTCTTGAGCGCCCGGTCCGCCTCGTCGCCGAACTCCGTCGAGCGGAACAGCGTCTGCTCGCGATCCTCCCACTCCTCGTCGTCGTGACCCTTGGGTTTCTCGAGCCGGCCCTGGTAGATGAGCCCCCGCTTGGCGAGCTCGGCCACGGCCTCGTGCACCTTGTCGGCCCCGCCCCGCGTCAGCGAGGCTTCCGAGAAGAAAACATCATGCGTGATGTTGAGCGCCGCGAGGTCGTCCTTGATCATCGGCATGATGCGGTCGATGGCGAAGCCGCGCACGATGGGGAGCCAGCGCTCCTCCGGCATGTCGATGAGGGAAGCCCCGTGCTCGGCCGCGAGTGCCGCGCCGACCGGCTTCAGATAGTCGCCGGGATAGAGGCCGGCGGGAATGTCCCCGATGTCCTCGCCGAGCGCCTCGCGGTAGCGCAGGAACACGGAGCGCGCGAGCACATCCACCTGCCCGCCCGCGTCGTTGATGTAGTACTCGCGCGTGACGTCGTAGCCGGCGAAGGCGAGGAGGTTGGCGAGCGCATCGCCGAACACGGCGCCGCGACAGTGCCCGACATGCATGGGGCCGGTGGGGTTTGCCGACACGTACTCGACATTGGTGCGCGCGCCCTGCCCGGCATCGGAGGCGCCGAAGCGCTCCGCCTGGATCAGGATCGCGCCCACGACGTCATGCCAGAAGCGCGGCTGCATGCGGAGATTGATGAATCCCGGCCCCGCCACTTCGGCGGACGTGATATCGGGATCGGCCACGAGCACATCCGCGAGCAGCGTGGCGATGTCGCGCGGCTTCATGCCGGCCGCCTTGGCGAGCACCATGGCCGCGTTGCAGGCGAAGTCGCCATGCGAGGCATCGCGCGGCTGCTCGACCGCGACCGCTCTAAGATCGAGCGTATCCGGCAGCTTGCCTTGGGCCATGAGCCCCCTGAGCGCCGCCAGCACCCGCCCCTCGACCTCCGCGAACACGTTCATGAAAGATTCCTACGCTCCAAGTTTGTCGCCACGGCTCGATAAATGACGTCATGCCGGCGTAGGCCGGCACCCACCCAAGTCCCCACATCCGCGCCGCGAAGTGTCGTAGATCCCGGCCTCCGCCGGGATGACGTCCGAAAAGCGGGTTACCCCCGCTACCACCTCAAGGTAGCGCGTCTACATATCGCCGCGCGAACGGGAAGGAGCCCCGCTAACGCAATTCCGGCTTGGCGTCAAACAGGCGCCGGTGCTGGTCGATGGCGTAGCGGTCCGTCATGCCGGCGACGAAGTCAGCGATGACACGCGCCCGCGCCCTCTCGGAAAGGCCCTGCTGCGCCGCGCGCCACGTCTCCGGCAACGCATCGGGATCGGTGAGAAAGCGCGCGAAGAGCCGCGCGATGACCGCCTCCGCCTCCTCCATCACGTCCATCACCCGCCGGCTGCGGTAGACCCGCTGCATGAGAAACGCCTTGAGCGCCTTGAGATCTACCGCCGTCGCCGCCGAGAACGCCACCACCGCGTCTCCCGCCGCGCGCATGTCGTCCGGAGTGACAGGCGCCAGCGCCGCGAGCCGCGCCCGGCTCTCCTGCACCACGTCCTCGATCAGGAGCGTGATCATGCGCCGCGTCACCTCGTACGTGAGGCGGCTGCGGATACCGGGCGCTTCCGCCGCCGGCAACGCGGCAATGACGCCGCCCGCGAGCGGGGCCGACCTCAAATCATCGAGCGTCAAGAGCCCCGCCCGCAAGCCGTCGTCGATGTCGTGACTGACATAGGCGATGTCGTCGGCGAGCGCCGCCGCCTGCGCCTCCCCCGACGCCCAGCGCTCGGGCTCGAGGCTTTGCCACGCCTCGAGCGAGCGGATCACCTTGCGCACAGGCTCATGCTCAACACCAACGACAGGACCATTATGCTTGGCGAGCCCCTCGAGCGTTTCCCAGGTGAGATTGAGCCCGTCGAAGGCGAGGTACTTGCGCTCGAGCGCCGTCACGACGCGCAGGCTCTGCGCGTTGTGGTCGAAGCCGCCGAAGCCGGACATGAGCCGATCAAGCGCGCGCTCCCCCGCATGCCCGAACGGCGGATGTCCGAGGTCGTGCGCGAGCGCCAGCGCCTCCGCCAGATCCTCGTCGAGCCTGAGTTGCCTCGATAGGGTGCGCGCGATCTGCGCCACCTCGAGGCTGTGCGTGAGCCGCGTCCGGAAGTGGTCGCCCTCGTGGTAGACGAACACCTGCGTCTTGTGGATGAGCCGCCGGAAGGCGGTCGAATGCAGCACGCGGTCGCGGTCGCGCTGGAACGGGCTGCGCGTCGGGCAGTCGGGCTCGGCGAACCGCCGCCCCCGCGACGGCACCCCGTTTGCCGCATAGGACGCCGGCGAGCGCGCGCCGGGAGCCAGATCGGCCCCGTAGCCGGAGGTGCTTGCCGCTGCTTCCTTTTTTGCCTTGCTCATACCAATCTCGACGCCCCACCGCGCCATTTGACTTGAACCGGCCGATTACTATCTTCGTATCAGCATTTGCATGGCTTGGGCTCCGCGCAAATCGTGCAAACTCTTTGACTCGGCAAGCCCTTGAGGATGCCCAATGACTGAAACCGCGACGGGGACCGTCACCCTGACCGACCGCGCCGCCCGCCGCATCGCCGAGATCGTGGCCGGCGAGCCCGCGGGCACGCTGTTGCGCGTCTCCGTCGAGGGCGGCGGCTGCTCGGGATTTCAATACAAGTTCGACCTCGTGGGCGCGTCCGCGAGCGACGACATCGTGATCGAGAACGGCCCCGCCAAGGTGCTGATCGATCCGGTCTCGATCGAGTATCTCGCCGGCTCCGAGATCGATTTCGTCGACGAGCTGATCGGCGCCTCCTTCAAGATCCAGAACCCCAACGCCACCGCTTCCTGCGGCTGCGGCACCAGCTTTTCGCTCTAGCCCATGCGCCGCCCTCCTGCCTGCTGTCTGCTGCCTGTTGTCTGCTGCCTGATCCATGAAAATCACGACCTGGAACATCAACGGCGTACGTGCGCGCATCGAGGGCGCCCTCGCCTATGTGCGCGACGCCAAGCCCGACGTGCTCTGCCTGCAGGAGATCAAGACCGTCGACGAGGGCTTCCCGGCCGACGCCTTCGCCGACCTCGGCTACAGCGTCGTCACCCACGGGCAGAAGGGCTTCAACGGCGTGGCGCTCTTGTCGCTGCACCCGCCCGAGGACGTGATCCGCGGCCTGCCCGGCGACGACGGCGATGTCCAGGCCCGCTACATCGAGGCGACCATCACCGAAGGCGCGCTCTCCGTTCGTGTCGCCTCCATCTATCTGCCCAACGGCAATCCCGTCGCCAGCGACAAGTTCGCCTACAAGCTCGCCTGGATGGCACGCCTCGAGGCGCACGCCGAGGCCCTCCTCGCAACCGAGATGCCGGTGGTGCTGGCGGGCGACTTCAACGTCATCCCCGAGCCCCAGGATGCCAAGCGCCCCGAGGCCTGGCGCGGCGACGCCCTGTTCCAGCCCGAAAGCCGCTCAGCCTTCCGCGCCCTTGGCCACGTCGGATACCTCGACGCGCTGCGCGCCTGCCATCCCGAGCCCGGCCACTACACGTTCTGGGATTACCAGGCGGGCGCCTGGCAGAAGGACGACGGCATCCGCATCGATTTTCAGATGCTGTCGCCGCAGGCGGCCGACCGCCTCACCGCATCCGGCATCGACCGCTTCACGCGCAGCTGGGAGAAACCTTCCGACCACGTCCCCGTCTGGACCACGCTGGCCTGACGCTCACCAACAAGAAAGTCCCTCATCTGCCCCTATCAGGGCACCTTCTCCCGTCCCGGGAGAAGGAAGTGACCTCGCCGAGACGCCGCAGCTTCACTTTCCTCTCCCGGGACGGGAGAGGATGCCCGCCTCGCCTTCGGAGAGGCGGGCAGGTGAGGGACTCGCCCACACGAGCTGCCCAACAAGCAAAAAGGGCGGACCTTGCGGCCCGCCCCGTTGTCGATCGTCGACGAAATTCTCAGCGCGGCAGAACGGGCGTCGTGGCCGCCGGAGGCTGGCCCGGCGCCGCCGGACCCGGAACGTTGATGTCGCGCAGCTGGGGCGCGCCCATGCTGTTCCCGTAGTTGAAGTTCAGCGACGGCAGCCGCTTCGCCGGCGCTTCGGCGCGCGTTGGGATCATGTCGACGGGCTCGCCGTTCTTGCACGTACGCACGGGCGCGGCGGCAAGCTGCGGCAGCCCGCTACGGTCGTAGGAGGCTTGCGGCTTGCGCCCATAGCGATTGCCCCACTGCGCTACTATACCGGTCGCCTGCTTGCGCGTGCCCTCGGCCGCACCGCAGAAGATGTTCTGATAGATGTCGTCGATCCACATCGCGTCCTGCGGCGGCGCGTTGTCGACCGCGACGGCGATCAGCGCCAGCGCGCGAGCCGGATCCGGCTCGACGTGCTTGCCCCTCCACAGGAGGTCGGCGAAAAAGGCCTGCGCGCCGGCATGCCCGCGCTGGCTCAGGACCGACAGCCAATGCCGGGCGAGCGGCACGTTGGCCTCGACGCCCTCGCCCTTGAGCTGCAGCTTGGCGAGCTCGAACTGCGCGTCCTCGTCGTTGAAGGTCGTCGACGCGTTGTTGAGATAGAACACCGCCCGCTCGGGGTCCGGCGCGAGGCCGATCTCCGGCAGCCCGCGCAGCACGTAGCCGGCGAGCGCGGTCAGCGCCTTGCCCACGTACACCGCGCGCGGGTCGTCCGGGTCCACGTCGAGATGCTCGTCCGCGATCTTCTCGAACAGCGCATACGCCCGCGCGTGGTCCGTATAGGGGCCCGTGTTGTCCTGGTAGATCTTGGCCAGGTAGTAGGCCGCCATGAACTCCTCGCGGTCGGCCGCGTACTTGAGCGCCGGCATGGCGAGCTCGTAGTAGCCGCCCTGATACGCGCTGACGCCCTGTCGGAGCGCCTCGCGCG
>JBFXEP010000215.1:0-5823 GCA_050179995.1 Hyphomicrobium sp. | reverse complement strand
TCATCACCGGCATCCAGCGCGACATCGAGCAGATCATGGGCGCGCTCCCCGCCGGCGAGGCGCTCGATTTCGCCATCCTGACCCACATCCTCGGCGGCCAGCGCCATGCGCTCGACCTGCTCGAGATCCTGGAAGCGAAGCTCAAGGGAAGCCGCGGCGACTACAAGCGCGACTCGTCGCGCGCCCATCGGGCGTTGCTCGCGGTATCGCGCGAGATCGAAGCCGACGCGCGCCGCACGTCGGGCGACGCGGCCGCCGCCGTTCCCCCCACGGGGCGCTCGGGCGGCTCGCGCGCGGGCGCAAGCCCGGACCGCGATCCTCGCCGCGCCCCCCCCGCGCCCCAGGCCGCGCCTCAAGGGCGGCGACAGGCCGCAAAGCAGCCTGGCGCCAGGACGTCGGCCGGCAAATCCCCGCGCGCACGCCTCGTCAAACCCATGATCGTCGGCACCGCCACCCTCGTGCTCGGCGCCGGCCTTGTCGTCGGTGGCGCCTATCTCGAGCGCTTGCGACGCATTGCGCCGCCCCCACCCATCGAGACAGTGGAGACCGGCACCGCGACGGCGGCCAGCGAGCAAAACGCCAGCGCGCAGCCGACCACGCTCGCCGCCGCCAACGTGGCGGCCTTGACGCCGAGCATGGAGCAACCCTACCTCGTCGTGCTGTCGACCCGGCGCAGCACCGAGGAGTTGCAGCAGGACTATCGCTCCTACAAGGCCTCCTATCCGGAGCTCTTGAAGACCGCCAAGGCCCGCGTCGACCGCGTGCAGGGCCAGGACAAGCAGACCTACTATCGCCTCTCCCTCATTCCGCCGCAGGCGCGCGACGACGCCAAGGAGCTCTGCAGCAGCCTCCGCAAAGCCGGCCTCACCGGCTGCTGGATCAAGCCCGTGCCGTTGCACTGAGTGCTTCCGGAAAAACATGTCCTCGGACTTGATCCGGGGATGGGAACCGGTCATGGCGAAGCCATGCGAGCAACCAAATCCGATAGGAAGCACGACAAGACAAGGACCCAGAGGCTTTCCGCGTTCCATGAAAAGCGGAAAGCCTCTGAGGCCGCCGGGAACGGCGTCCGCGGCCTTGCGGCTCCCGCTGAATAGCCCTATGTCCAGGGCGGCTTCACAGGACCCCACATGCCAACGCGGATTCTTAGATGACGTCGATCATCTCGATCAGGGACGTGCACAAGACCTATGCCTCGGGTCATGTGGCGCTGAAGACCATCACCCTCGACATCCGCGAGGGCGAGATCTTCGCGCTCCTCGGGCCGAACGGTGCCGGCAAGACGACCCTCATCAGCATCATCTGCGGCATCGTCAATCCATCGGGCGGCAGCATCACCGTCGACGGCCGTGACATCGCCCGCGACTATCGCTTCTGCCGCTCCATGATCGGCCTTGTCCCGCAGGAGCTTTCGACCGAGATGTTCGAGAGCGTCTGGGCCACCGTCTCCTTCAGCCGCGGTCTGTTCGGCAAGAAGAAGGATCCGGCCCACGTCGAGAAGGTGCTGCGCGCCCTCTCGCTCTGGGACAAGAAGGACGCCCGCATCATGACGCTCTCGGGCGGCATGAAGCGGCGCGTGCTCATCGCCAAGGCGCTCGTCCATGAGCCGCGCGTCCTGTTCCTCGACGAGCCGACCGCCGGCGTCGACGTCGAGCTCAGGAAGGACATGTGGCAGATCGTGCGTCGCATGCGCGACGACGGCGTCACCGTCATCCTGACCACGCACTACATCGAGGAGGCCGAGGAGATGGCCGACCGCGTCGGCGTCATCGCCAAGGGCGAGCTGATCCTTGTGCAGGAGAAGACCGAGCTGATGCAGAAGCTCGGCAAGAAGCAGTTGACGCTCGAGCTGCCCGAGCCGATCAGCGACATCCCCGCGAGTCTCGCGCCCCACGCGCTCGAACTCGCGCCCGGCGGCACCGCCCTCGTCTTCACCTACGACACCAAGGCCGGACGCACCGGCATCACCCGGCTCCTGAACGACATGCGCGAGGCCGGCATCGGCTTCAAGGACCTGGCGACGAGCCAGAGCTCGCTCGAGGACATCTTCGTCGATCTCGTGAGGCAGTCCAAATGAACGTCACAGCCGTCCGCGCGATCTACGCCTTCGAGATGGCCCGCTGGGGCCGCACGCTGATGCAGAGCATCCTCTCGCCCGTGCTTTCGACGTCGCTCTATTTCATCGTCTTCGGCGCCGCCATCGGCTCGCGCATCGCGCAAATCGACGGCGTTCCCTACGGGGCCTTCATCGTGCCGGGGCTCATCATGCTGATGCTCTTGACCGAGAGCACGTCGAATGCCTCCTTCGGCATCTACTTCCCGCGCTTCGCCGGCACCATCTACGAGCTTCTGTCCGCGCCCGTCTCTCCGCTCGAGATCGTGCTCGGCTACGTCGGCGCCGCCGCCACCAAGTCGATCATCCTCGGCCTCATCATTCTCGCGACCGCGAGCTTCTTCGTCGAGATTCGCGTCGCGCATCCCGTGTGGATGATCGGGTTTCTTGTCCTGACGGCGGTCACGTTCTCGCTCTTCGGCTTCATCATCGGCATCTGGGCCGACGGCTTCGAGAAGCTGCAGGTGATCCCCATGCTGATCCTGACGCCGCTGACCTTTCTCGGCGGCACGTTCTATTCGATCCACATGCTGCCGCCCTTCTGGCAGACGGTGACGCTCTTCAATCCGATCGTCTACCTGATCAACGGCTTCCGCTGGAGCTTCTACGAGGTCTCCGACGTCAACATCTTCGTCAGCCTCGCCATGACGCTCGGCTTCCTCACCCTCTGCCTCGCTGCCGTCTGGTGGATCTTCAAGACCGGCTACCGCATCAAGGCTTGAGACGCGACGGGAAGCATCCCCGTTCAGCCGCACGTCGCTGTCCTGACGCTCCTCCGCCTTCGCCTCTCCCCTTGGGGAGAGGCCGGCGCGCAAGATCGTCGTCGCCGGTTGATCTCTGCCGTTTAAGCGCTATCGCGCGATGCCGGTCGCGAAGTCGCTCTGCTTGGCGGTGCCCATGAGGATCGCCACGTACTGGCGCGCGCCCGCGATCATGGCGCCCGGATGCGCGAGGTTGGCGAGCACGCCGGCCAGAAGCGCATCGTAGCCGAGACCCGCCCTGCCGATGGCGAGCAGCGCGCGATCGCGCACGTCGACCGCCTCCATCACCGCCTCCGCATGCGCCCAGCTCTTGACCCCCTCGAACTCGGGCAGCACCAGCGCCAGACCATAGCGCTGGCCGGTGAGCAGCGCCTTGAGGTCGAAGGCCGCCTCCGCGGGCTCGCCGGCGAAGCGCGCTTCCGCCGCCTCGCGCGGGCTCGGTGCGTGGTGCACGGTGACGAAGGCTTCATAGAGGTGCTCGAACGACGGCCGCCCGGTGACCGCGATGTCGTCGCGGATGCGGTCGCACCCCCCGCTCCACAGCGCCGCCTCGATGTCGTCCTCGCAGGTCATGTGGATGGCATAGGCCTGCGGCAGGTCCATGCGGCCCTGGTCGTCTGACAGCGAGAAGGCGAGCGCCACCCACCCCGCCACGAGCCCGGCCGCGAGCACGAGGCGCCAGCGGCGCGCGAGCGCCTGCGCGGTCCTGGTCGCGGACTGGGTGATCTCGGCAATCATGGCGGCGCCAAGACTCTCACCCCGGCGCGGCGAAGACAAGCCTCTGTCGGTGCCGGGCCTCAGGGCGCGAGCCCTTGCGAGGGCGGCGGCGGGGCATCCGGGTCGAACACCTCGGCCATCGCCGCGGATCCGTCGCGCCGGTAGATGTCGGGCCGGAAGGCGATCTGGCCGTCAGGCTCCGCCCAGGCCGTGATGTAGGTGAAATACACCGGCACCGGCCGCGTCAGCGGCACATCGAGCGCCTGGTTCATGTCGAGCGTCGCCTGCACCCTGCCGGTCATCTCCCAGCCGGGCTCGTAGCGCACCAGCCATTCGACGAGCTGGAACACGTCCTGCACGCGCACGCAGCCGGCGCTGAAGGCCCGCGCGCGCTGCTCGAACAGCGGCTTCATCGGCGTGTCGTGCATGTAGACGCCGTGCTCGTTCTGCATGTCGATGCGCACCAGCCCGAGCGCGTTCTGCGGACCCGGATCCTGCTTGAGCTTGACCAGCCTGGCGTCGGCCTGCGACCAGTCGATGGCCGTCGCGTCGATCTCGGCGCCGTTGAAGTCGCCCTGCAGCACGCGGATGTGCTCCTTGGCGAGGTAGTCGGGTTCGGTCACGAGACGCGGGAACACGTCGAGCTGCGCCACGCTGTCCGGCACGCGCCAGAAGGGGAAGAAGTTGACGTTCTTGATCATGGCGCGCAGCGTCGGCGTCTCGCGGCCGTTGCGCCCGACGATGACGCGATGGCGCAGCACCGTCTGGTAGCGCTCCACGGCCTCGAGCTGGAAGGCCGGGATGTTGACCAGCACATAGCGTTCCTCGGGCGGCTGCTGCACAAGCTCGAGGATGCGGCCATGGTTGAGCTTGAGCTGCGCGAGGCGCTCCTCGGCCGTGATGTTGAGGGCGGCGAGCGTCGGCTGGTCGACGCGCCCGTTGCTCCTGAGCCCGTTGTTCTCCTGGAACCGCACCACCGCCTGCTCGACCACGGAATCGAAACCCGAATCGCTGGTGCTCGCCGAGCGCGGCAGCTCGCCCGAAACCATGAGGCGCCGGCGCAGGTACACCACGCGCTCGTCGTCGTCGCCGGGACGCAGCATGCGCTCGCCCGGGATCGTCGCCCAGCCGCCCCTGTTCACGATGCCTTCGTAGCGCGCGATGGCGTTCTCCATCGCCGCCAGCATCTCGTCGCTGCGCCAGGGCACCTCGTTCGGGCGCAGATCGTTGAGGTTGTCCTTGCGCGGCGGTGTGCGTTCGAGGGAGGCGCGCTTGCCGGAGTAGTCCGGCGCCCCGCTGTTGATGCCTTCCCACCAGGCGCCGTCCTGGGCCGCGGCCGACGTCCCCGACCCGGCCGACACGGCAGCAAAGAGAGCAACGACGAGGCCGAGACCGCGCGCAAGCGTCGTGAAAGAAGTCACCGCAAACCAATCCCTCTCGAGAGGCCGCCCCTCCGCCGGAGCAGCACGTGTCGCACGGCCCGCAAGATGGGCCCAAAAGGGCCCCCATCAACAGCGTTTAGACGGGAATCATATGGCCAAACAAAGACCCGGGAGCAATGCGACTTTAAGCGGCCGCGGCCGCTCCAGCCCCTTAACGCCAAGATTCCAGGAAATGATCCCAGCCCGCGCGCGAAATCTCGATCCTGCCGCCGTCGCCGTCGAAAACCGCGACCCCCGCGCCGGCAACCAGCCGTCCGATGCTGGTGAGCGCCACGCCGCTCGCAAGCGCCGCCTCGCGAAAGGCGGCGCTGCTGTCGGGCGACGCGGCGGCCAGCACCTCGTAGTCGTCGCCGCCCCCGAGCACGGACGCCATCAGCGACGGCTCGCGCGTGATCGCCGCGCGTGCGGCCGGAGACAACGGGAGACGCGAGGCATCGATCTCCGCCCCAACCCCGGACGCCAGCGCCAGCCGCGCGCAGTCCTTGACCAGACCGTCCGACACATCCATCGCCGCCGATGCGAACGCCAGCACATGCGCCGCGAGCCCGAGCCGCGGCTGAGGCCGGAGATAGCGCGCCACGAGGTGCCCGATGCCGTCAGCGCCGAGCCCCAGCGCCGCGCCGCGTTCGGGGTCCTGCCGCATCAGCAGCCCGAGCGCGCCGTCGCCGATCGTGCCGGAGAGCAGGAGATCGTCCCCCGCGCGGCCCGTGCCGCGACGTACGACGCGCCCCGCCGGCACCGCACCGACCGCCGAGATGGTGACCGTGAGCGGCCCCGGACGGCGGTCCGT
>JBFXEP010000214.1:0-5824 GCA_050179995.1 Hyphomicrobium sp. | reverse complement strand
TTCCGCTGGCGCAGGACATCGAGGGCGCGTCGGTGAGGACCGCGCTTTCGGTCGAGCTGCGCGAGGGCAAGCTCTGCGTGTTCATGCCGCCGCTCGCGGCGCTCGACGACTACCTCGAGCTTCTGACCGCGGTCGAGGCGACGGCCGACGAGCTCGGGCTGCCGGTGCACATCGAGGGCTATCCGCCGCCGCCGGATCACCGGCTCAACGTCATCAAGGTCACGCCCGATCCAGGCGTCATCGAGGTCAACATCCATCCGGCGTCCGGGTGGCGCGACTGCGTGGCGACGACGGAGGGCGTGTACGAGGAGGCACGCCTCTCGCGGCTCGGCACCGACAAGTTCATGACCGATGGGCGCCATACCGGCACCGGCGGCGGCAATCACGTCGTGGTCGGCGGGGCGACGCCGTGGCAGAGCCCGTTCCTCCGGCGCCCAGACGTGCTCAAGAGCATGATCGTGTTCTGGCAGCGCCATCCGTCGATGTCCTATCTCTTCTCGGGGCTGTTCATCGGACCGACCAGCCAGGCGCCGCGCGTCGACGAGGGCCGCCACGAAAGCCTCTACGAGCTCGAGATCGCGCTCGAGCGCATTACGGCGCCGGGGCAGGGCGTGCCGCCGCCGCCGTGGCTCGTGGACCGGCTGCTGCGCAACCTCCTGGTGGACACGTCGGGCAACACGCACCGCAGCGAGATCTGCATCGACAAGCTCTACTCGCCCGATGGCTCGGCGGGGCGGCTCGGCCTGGTCGAGCTGCGCTCGCTCGAGATGCCGCCCGACGCGCGCATGAGCCTGGCGCAGCAGCTTCTCATCCGCGCGCTGATCGCCAAGTTCTGGCGCGAGCCCGAGCAGGGGGGCCTCGTGCGCTGGGGGACGGCGCTCTCGGACCGCTTCATGCTCGAGCACTACGTCTGGTCCGACTTCCTCGATGTGCTCGACGGGCTCGGCCGGGCGGGCTACCCTTTCCAGGCCGAATGGTTCGAGGCGCAGCGCGAGTTCCGCTTCCCCTTCTATGGAAGCGTCGAGCATGGCGGCGTGAAGCTCGAGCTGCGCCATGCGCTCGAGCCTTGGCATGTGATGGGCGAGG
The DNA here is from genome assembly GCA_050179995.1 of Hyphomicrobium sp. Taxonomy (GTDB): domain Bacteria; phylum Pseudomonadota; class Alphaproteobacteria; order Rhizobiales; family Hyphomicrobiaceae; genus Hyphomicrobium_C. Next base: position 4,738 of record JBFXEP010000214.1, on the reverse strand, counting down.
AAGGGACGTCCGGGGGGACGGTGCGCTACGTGGATTCGTCCGTGGAACGGCTGCAGGTCAAGGTGGACGGCTTCAATCCGCGCCGGCATGTGGTTGCGTGCAACGGACGGCGCCTGCCGCTGGCATCCACAGGCCGATCGGGAGAGGCGGTCGCGGGTGTGCGCTTCAAGGCGTGGCAGCCGGCCTCGGGTCTGCACCCGACGCTGCCGGTGCATGCGCCGCTCACGTTCGATATCCTCGACACCTGGAGCCACAAGTCGCTCGGCGGCTGCGTCTATCACGTCGCGCATCCGGGCGGGCGCAGCTACGACACCTATCCGGTCAACAGCTACGAGGCGGAGGCGCGCCGCCTCGCCCGGTTCCAGGATCACGGGCACACGCCCGGCCTGGTCACGGCGCCGGCGCCCGAGCGCAACGATGAGTATCCGGCGACCCTCGACCTGCGGCGGGTGGCGTGATGGGGCCTTTACACGATCCACGCCGTGAGCACTGAGGCGGCCATGACGCCGGACATTGCCGCGGCCCGCTCGGCGCTGCTCGCCGGATACGGGCGTGAGCCCGGCGTCTTCGACGAGATGGTCGATCAGGACGGCAGCGTGCGACCGCATTGGCGGCCGTTCGTCGACCGGCTCGCAGCCGAGGCGCCCGGCACGCTCGCGCAGCGTTTCGAGGCGGCCGACCGCTACTTGAAGGATTCCGGCGTCTTCTACCGCGTCTACGACGATCCGGCCGCGAGCGAGCGGCCGTGGCCGCTCTCGCACGTGCCGCTTCTCATCTCGCCCGAGGACTGGGCCGTCATCGAGGCCGGCGTCGTGCAACGCGCAGGGCTGGTCGAGGCGCTGCTCAGCGACGTCTACAGCGGTGGCCGCCGGCTCGCGGAGCTCGGCGTGCCGGCGGCGCTCGTCGCCGGCAGCCCGGACTTCCTGCGGCCGCTGGTGCAGGAGGGCAGGCCGCAAGCCCGCCAGCTGCATATCTATGCCGTGGACCTCGGGCGCAGTCCGTCGGGTGCGTGGTGCGTGCTGCGTGACCGTGCGCAGGCGCCGTCGGGGGCGGGCTTCGCGCTCGAGAACCGCATCGCGCTGTCGCGGGCGCTGGCGGAGGTGTTCCGTGGCTTCGACGTGCACCGGCTGGCGCCGTTCTTCGACACGCTGCGCGCGGAGCTCGCGCGGAATCGCGAGGTCGACGACGCGGGCGTCTGCCTGCTCACCCCGGGGCCGCTCAACGAGACCTACTTCGAGCACACCTATCTCGCGCGCTATCTCGGCTTCCGTCTCGTCGAGGGCATGGACCTCCTGGTGCTCGGCGGGTCGGTCTATCTCCGGACGGTGGCTGGCTTGCGCAAGGTGCGGGTGCTGCTCCGGCGCATCGACGGGGACTTCGCCGATCCGCTCGAGCTCAACGCGCGCTCCCACCTCGGCATCGCGGGGCTCGCGCGCGCGGCGCGGCGCGGCAACGTCGTGCTCGCGAACGGGCTCGGCTCGGGCCTCGCCGAGGCGCGTGCGCTGCTCGGCTTCATGCCGTCGCTCGCGGAAGCGTTCGCCGGCGCGCCGCTCAAGCTTCCCAACGTCGCCACGGGGTGGTGCGGGCAGGATCGAGAACGCGAGGCGGTTCTCGATGCCTTCGACGAGCGGGTGATCGCACCCGCCTTCTCGCGCACGGGCACTGGCATTCCGTCCGGGGGCCCGTGGGTGGTGTCGGAGCTCGACGGCGCGCAGCGCGGCCAGCTCAGGGAGGCCATTCTGCGGCGCGGCGTCGACTTCGCCGGCCAGGAGGTGGTCAAGCTTTCGACGACGCCGGTGTGGCGCGACGGGCGCCTCGTGCCGCATCCGTTCGTGTTCCGCGTGTTCGTGGTCGCGACCGAGACGGGCTATGCGGTGATGCCGGGCGGATTTGCGCTCATCGGGCAGCAGGACGACCTGCGCGCGCTATCGATGCAGCGCGGCGCGCGCTCGGCCGACGTGTGGGTGCTGTCCAACGGGCCGGTGGCGCAGACCACGCTCATCCCGAGCGAGGCCGAGATCGCGGTCAAGCGCGAGGAGGGCGTGCTGCCGAGCCGCGCGGCCGACAACCTGTTCTGGCTCGCGCGCTACGTGGAGCGGACCGCATCGACCTTGCGCCTCGTGCGCGCGCTTTCGGTGCGGGTGGCCGGCAACCGTGCGCAAACCGCACCCGACGTGACGGGGCTCGCCGAGCTCCTGTTCCGCTGGGGCGCTTCGGATGCGCCTCTGCCGGAGCTCGATGCCGCGAGCGTGGCGCGCTCGGCGCTGTCGGATGCCGACCTCGAAGGCTCCGTGCCGGCGCTGGTCGCGGCGGCGCGGCGCGCGGGGCTCGTCGTGCGCGACCGCTTCCCTCCGGATGCCTGGCGCGCGCTCGATGATCTCCACACGTATCTCCATGCGCCGGCCGGCGGCGCGGCGGCGGACGTCACGATGTTCGATACGGCGAGCCACGCCTTGCGCACGATCGCCGCCGTGACGGGCTTCCAGCTCGAGACCATGAGCCGGGTCGCGGGGTGGCGCTTCCTCAAGCTCGGGTTCCGCATCGAGCGGGCGCTCGCCGCCTGCCGCTTCACGCGGCAGTTCGCGCGGGCGGGGCAGAGCTCACGCGAGGAGCTGGAGCTCCTGCTCGAGCTCAGCGACTGCCAGATCACCTATCGCTCGCGCTATCCGTTCGGAGCCGCCTTCGCGCCGGTCGTCGATCTCGTGCTGCTCGACGAGAGCAACCCGCGCTCGCTGGTGTTCCAGCTCGGGCGCATCAAGTCGCATATCGTGGCGCTGCCCGTGCTGCCGCCGCTCGGGCGCCGAACTCCGGCGGTAGCCGTAGCGGACAGGATCGCCGCACTCGCGGTCCAGCTCGATCCGCAGCACATCCGCGGCGACGACATCCTCGGCATCGAGAACGCGCTCATGCATCTTTCGGACGAGATCTCGTTCTCCTACTTCCGCGTGCGCGACCCGTTCCTTACGGAGGGCCTTCCCTCATGATCTACGATGTGCGCCAGACGACCACCTATGCCTACGGCTCCTATGTACCGTTCGCGGCGCACGTGCTGCGGCTGATGCCGCTTGCGGAGCTGGGCGTCGAGGTCGTGGGGCGCGACATGTTCATCGACCCCGCTCCCTCGGAATTGTCGGCGACGCGGGATTTCTTCGGCAACGCGACGACGCACGTGACGCTCAAGACCCCGCACAATCGGCTGACGGTCGAGACGCGTTTTACCGTGCGCCTCGGGGGCGCCATGCTTGCCGATCCCGATGCCTCGCCGCCGTGGGAGGAGGTGGCGCGGGATGCGCACGCGACCACCTCGCTCGCGGCGCGCTCGCCCGCGCATCAGATCTTTCCGTCGCGGCTCGTGCCGCTCGATGCGGCGCTTCTCGACTATGCGGCGGCGCTGTTCCCGCCCGGGCGGGCGGTGCTCAGAGCCGCCATCGACCTCATGGGGAAGATCCAGGGCGACTTCGTCTACGATCCGGACGCGACCGATGTCATGACGCCGGCGCGCACGGCCTTCGCCACGCGGCGCGGCGTGTGCCAGGACTTCGCGCATATCATGATCGGGTGCCTCAGGTCGCTTGGGCTGCCGGCGGCTTACGTCAGCGGATATCTGCGCACGCATCCGCGTCCCGGCATGCCGCGGCTCGAAGGCGCGGACGCGATGCATGCCTGGGTGTCGGTGTGGTGCGGAGCGGAGATCGGCTGGCAGGGGCTCGATCCGACCAATGCGGTGCGCGTGCATGGCGATCACGTGCCGCTCGCGTTCGGGCGCGACTATTCCGACGTGTCGCCGATCGACGGGGTGATTTTCGATTCCGGGCGGCATTCGCTCCGCACCGCGGTGGACGTGCGCGGGCGCGAGGACGTGCAGTAGGGCGGTCAGCTAAGTGCGCGGCGCAGGCGAGAGCACGTCGGCGGGGAGCGGGCGCGATTTGACGTCGCGCAGGACGAAGCTCGATCGCAGCCGCGTCACGCCGGGCAAGCGCGACAGCTCCTGCTTGTGGATGCGCTCGTAGTCGGCGAGGTCGCGCGCGAGCACGGTCAGCACGTAGTCGTCTTCGCCCGACATGAGCTGGCAGCCGATGACGGACGGCGCGGCCGTCGCCGCCGTCTCGAAGGCTTCGAGGCTCTCCTCGCTCTGGGTCTGCAAGCTGATGAAGACGAGCACCGTCATATCGAGGCCCATGGCGCGGCGGTCGATGCGGGCCTGGTAGCCCTGGATGACGCCGGCCTCCTCCAGCGCCCGGATGCGGCGCGCGACAGCGGTGGCAGAGAGGGGCACGCGCTCGGCGAGCTGGACCTGGCTCAGGCGACCATCGTCAAGAAGGGCGGCGAGAATGGCGCGATCGAGCGTGTCTAGCGGACTGGTCATTTAATATCTGCGTATATTAGTTAATTAACGCGTATTATCTGCGCGCTTTGGGTGTCCTTCAAGGAAAATTGCGAGGTTTCTCCGCCTGCTTCCTGGTAATCTGAAGGGGACCAATAGACGTTCGGCCGACGAGGGCCGTCAGGGAGATGACGATGCGGATCGGGGTTCCGACGGAAATCAAGAGCGACGAGTTTCGCGTGGGTCTGGTGCCGGGCTCGGTGCGCGAGCTCACGGCGCGCGGGCATGAGGTCGTGGTGCAGTCCGGCGCGGGTGCCGGCATCTTCGCCGACGACACGGTCTACGAGAAGGCCGGCGCCAAGATCCTGCCCACCGCGGAAGCGGTGTTCGATGCGGCGGAGATGATCGTCAAGG
>JBFXEP010000213.1:0-5854 GCA_050179995.1 Hyphomicrobium sp. | reverse complement strand
GCGTGCGCTCGAGCTCCTGCGTGGCCGCGACGCCGCCGTTGAGCGCGCCGAGCACGTCGACCAGCACGATCTGCCGGTCGAGCCGCATGAAATGCTCGCGAAAGAACGGCCGCACCACGTGCGCGAGATAGCTTTCGTAACGCCGCGCCATCATGGCGCCGAGGCTGCCGCGCGGCGGAGAGACGTCGTCCGCCATGTCGAGCGGAAAGAAGGTGAGCAGCGGCGAGCCGGCGAGATCGCCCGGCATCAGGAATCGCCCCGGCCCGAGCGTGGCGACCGGCGAGCGCTGACGCGCGGCTTCGAGGTGAGCCGTGAAGAGGCGCGCCCCGTCCAGCGCCGTCTGCTCGTCCTCGGGCGCGGCCGCATCGAGCTTCGACACGAACGCAAGCCACTCCGACGTGCGCTTGTCTTTTGGGCCGCCGCGCGCCCGCGCGAGCACGTCCGTCGCCCAGGAGGCGTAGCTTTCGCCGAGCATGGCGAGATCCAGGAGCCATTCGCCCGGATAGTCGACGATGTCGAGGTTGAGGCGGCGGAGGCCGAGCGCACGGCGGATCGGATGCTCGCTCGCGAAGCTGAGCGCGACGCGCACCTCCGAGACGCGGCGCGTGCTCTCGGGCCATTCCGGCGGCTCGCCGGCGAGCGCTTTTAGATGCGCCTCGTAGTCGAAGCGGGGCACGTTGTCGTCGGGTTGCGGCTCGAGATGCGCCGCGACGAGCCGCCCCTCGGCCGCCGCCGAAAAGAACGGCAGCCGCCCGCCCTGCGTGAGGTTGCGGATCAGCGCGGTGATGAAGACCGTCTTGCCGGATCGGGCGAGGCCCGTGACGCCGAGGCGCAAGGACGGCGTGAATAGGTCGGCGAGACGGTTGCCCGCCTCGGCCAAGCTCTCGGTGACGGCCTGGGTCAGGTCTTCGGCGCGCACGGGGAAACCTCTCGATCGGCTTCCTAAGTATGCGGTGCGCGGGCGGGTCGCAAGGCGGCCCGGGGGTGCGGCGGCGCGCGGCTCCGCCGCGTGTCGCCCGTTAGCCGTAGAAGGCGACGAAGATGCCGGCGCCGATCACGGTGAGGCCCATGATCATGATGGCGGCGCTTCTCAAGAACTCGGTCATTGCAGTCTCCGGTACCCTGCGCGGGCTGATCCCGAGGGTACGCCGCAAGTCTTAGCGACAACCCCCTGAACCTGCCGTGAAGGCGAGTGTCAGCTCGCGTTCAGGTCCGGAAATCGGCTCGCGGGAAAGAATAAATGCGCGGCAGCACGGGGCTTTGAAGCACAGGAAACCAATCCTTTACATGAAACGAATAATTTCACGGAAAGTCAGTCAGTTACAGTTGTACGATAAGGTCGCACATGAAACTCGTCACGGCACTCGTCGAGCGCGTCCGCCTTGGCACGCTGATCTCGATCCTCACCATCGCGGCTGTTGTCGTATCCACCGCAGCTCTCATGCTGCTGGTGCATCTCGAGCTCAGGGCCGATGCCGAGCGCAAGGCCATCGCCAACCAGCAGCTTTCGTTGCGCATCGGCGCCGAGCTGTTGCGCAATCTGCATCAGGGAACCGAGGTGACCTGGTCGGAGGCGGGTGCCGTCGAAAAGATCGAGATGCCCGCCGTGCCGGCGGATGCGAGCCATGCGCTCGTCGATTCGATGACGCGCATGACCGGCGATCCGGTCACCCTCTTCGCCTACGATGCGGCGGCCGACGACTTCATGCGCACCTCGACCACGGTCACCAAGCCCGACGGGTCGCGCGCGATTGGAACCTGGCTCGGCAAGGAGAGCGCCGCCTACGCGCAGGTCAAGTCGGGTAAGCTCTACAACGGTGCGGCCAACATTCTCGGCACCGACTATTTCACCATCTACTTCCCGATCGTCGATCCGTCGTCCAAGGTGATCGGCGTCCTCTTCGCGGGCAGCAAGCAGTCGGTCGTCTACGGGCTGGCGGCGGCCCTCGAGCGCAGCATCCTCCTCGTCTCCGGCTTGATGCTCGTCATAATGGCGCTGGCCGGCTACTACCTTTCGCGGCTGATCACGCGTCCGATCCCGACGCTGGCCGACGTCATGGCACGGCTCGCCCGCAACGACGCCAGCGCCACCATCCCTTTCACGACCTACACCAACGAGATCGGCGACATGGCGCGCGCCGTCGCCATCTTCCGCGACAACACCCAGGAGCGGACCAAGCTCGAGGCCGAGCGCGCGAGCGAGGTCGCCCGGCGCGAGCAGCGCCAGCGGGCTCTCGAAGGGCAGATCGAGGCCTTCAAGACCGATGCCGAGCAGACCATCGCTCAGCTCGCGGTGATGGCCGCGGATCTCGAGCGCACGGCGGGATCGCTGCAGGGCATCGCCTCCGGCACCAACGACAAGGCGCAGCTCGTGGCGACGGCCTCCGACCAGGCATCCGCCAACGTCGGCACGGTGGCCGCCGCCGCCGAGGAGCTGTCGGCGTCCATCACCGAGATTTCGAACCAGATCAACGTCGCCCTGGGCAGCGTGACCTCCACCAGCACGATGGCGACCACGAGCAACGCGCGCATGCTCGATCTCAAGGCCTCGGCGCACCAGATCGGCGAGGTCGTGACTCTGATCCGCGAGATCGCCGGCCAGACCAACCTCCTGGCCCTGAACGCCACCATCGAGGCGGCGCGGGCCGGCGAGGCGGGGCGCGGTTTCGCCGTCGTCGCCACCGAGGTCAAGACGCTCGCCATGCGCACCGCGCAGGCAACCGAGAGCATCTCCGATCAGGTCGCCTCCATCCAGTCGGCGACCGACCAGGCGGTGCTGGCCATCGCCGAGATCGCCGAGCGCATGGGCGAGGTCAACGGCATCACCACGCAGATCGCGGCGGCCGTAAGCGAGCAGGGCGCGGCCACTTCGGAGATCAACGTCAGCGTCCACCATGCCGCCGGCGACACGCGCCATGTGAGCGAGACCATCGGCGGCGTGACCGAGGCGGCCACGTCGACCTTCAACTCCGCCAGCAAGGTCCTCGAGACCAGCGCCATGGTGAGCGCCCGCACGAAGGCGCTGAGCGCCCGCATCGAGCATTTCCTCGCCGGCGTGGCAGCGGCCTAGCAACGCGCGCCATGAAAGTGGGCCGAGAAAGTGGGGCCGAGCGGCCCCCCGTGCTGAGCGGTCCCTAGAGTGCTTCCGGAAAGGCATGTCCTCGGACTTGATCCCGGAAGTGGAACCGGTCATGGCGAAGCCATGCGAGCAACCAAGTCCGATAAGAAGCACGACAAGACAAGGACCTAGAGGCTTTCCGCGATTCCATGAAAAGCGGAAAGCCTCTAGGCCGACGTGAGGCGGCGGCGGCGCGAGGTGCTCGGATAGGGGCAACGATCGCACTTGCCTCCCGTCAGCGCGTCGATCCTCCGTGCCGTCAGCAAGAGAACGCGCCGGATGGCCAGCATGTCGAGCGGACACACGATGTCGTCCGCGAGTGACGCAATGAAGTTCTGGTGCTCGAATATTCGCTGTAAGTCTTGATCCAAAGTTCGCATTCGCACACTCCCCTCGGCGTGATGGTTGAGTGACCTTGCGAACGGCTAACTGTGAGAGGCGGGCGTATCCGTCGCACCCACGACGAAGATTGTCGCCTGTGATGTTTGCGCCGCGTTCGATGTCTCGGTGCGTGCGGGCTCACGGCCCGTCGATGTGCACCACGAGCATGCGCGCTTCCGCCTTTAGGGACGCAAGCTCGAGCTTGACGTCGCCCGCGCCGCGCCCGCTAAAGCCGGCTTCCGCCTCGGCGGACGGACGCAAAGCAGAGGCCAGCACGAGGGGCGCCAGAGCAAGGGCGACAATGCGCCGGGCGGTGATGTGGGTCATGGCACGGATCCTTGCTGGCGGAACTGAACGCCGCGAACATGCCACGTGTTCTCTATCCCTTGTCTTAAGACGGGAGCCTGAGGTGCGGTTACGGTTGAGGAAGTGCTAACCGGATGCGCGGCGCCAGGCAGGTGAGGACGCTAGTCGCCTTTGCGCCGGCTCAAGAAGGCGAGCCGCTCGAACAGGTGCATGTCCTGCTCGTTCTTGATCAGCGCGCCGGCGAGCGGCGGGATCACCTTGCGGCTGTCCGTCTCGCGCAGCACCGAGGCATCGATGTCCTCGTTGAGGAGCAGCTTCAGCCAGTCGAGCAGCTCCGAGGTTGAGGGCTTCTTCTTGAGCCCCGGCATGTCGCGCAGCTCATAGAAGACGCGCAGCGCTTCCGACACGAGCCGGCTCTTGAGCTTCGGGAAGTGCACCTCGACGATGGCCCCCATCGTTTCGGGATCGGGGAAGCGGATGTAGTGGAAGAAGCAGCGCCGGAGGAAGGCGTCCGGCAGCTCCTTCTCGTTGTTGGAGGTGATGATGACGATCGGGCGGCGGCGCGCGCTGACCGTCTCTCCCGTCTCGTAGACGAAGAACTCCATGCGATCGAGCTCCTGCAGGAGGTCGTTCGGGAACTCGATGTCGGCCTTGTCGATCTCGTCGATGAGCAGCACCGGGCGCTCCTCCGCCGCAAAGGCGTCCCAGAGCTTGCCACGCTTGATGTAGTTGCGGATGTCGTGCACGCGCTCGTCGCCGAGCTGCCCGTCGCGCAGCCGCGACACCGCGTCGTACTCGTAGAGCCCCTGCTGCGCCTTGGTCGTCGATTTGATGTGCCACTCGATGAGCGGCGCCCCGAGCGCACGCGCCACCTCGAGCGCCAGCACCGTCTTGCCCGTTCCGGGCTCGCCCTTGATCAGGAGCGGCCGCTCGAGCGTGACCGCGGCGTTGACTGCCACCGTGAGATCGCGCGTCGCGACATAGCTGTCGGTGCCCTCGAAGCGGGGGGAGCCGCGGTCGGGATCGCCGGAAGTGCCAGATGTCATGCGGCTTAGCCCTCCCGTCCCGTCCCGTCTGATTTTCCGCGCTGATTGCTCGTCTTAGGCGGACGGCCTCGAGGCGGCAAGGGGAGGGTAGACCCCCGAGCGACGCCGCCACGACGGGATCCGCCCCGTCCGGCATCCCCGTGGCGCGAAGACACGGCCAGGGCACTACCCAGGATGGCAAAGTCGCGACATGCGGCACACGAATCGAAGCCTTCACCGAATTGTTCGCAATATCCGCCACTTGAGGCCGTGATTCCCGCACAGCTTTTAACAGTTAAACGACGGATTTCCTTGACATAAGAAGCAGCGAACGCCAATAGAGCCACGCCTAAACGCCGAGCGACGCAAAGAACCCCGGGGGATGCGATCGGGGCTGAGCGGAACTGAGGGCAGGGCAGGCCCGTCCATGGAGGCCCCACATGACTAAGCGAGCCACGACCAAGCCCGCCGGCAAGAAGGGAGCCGTTAAGGCTAAGAGTGCCGTGAAGCCGGCCGCAAAAATCGCATCCGCGCGGTCGAAGCCGGCGCCGCGCGCGACCGCCAAGCCCGCCCCCAAGGCCAAGGCTGCCGCGAAGCCCGTCGTCGCCGCAAAGACGGGGAAGACCAAGTCGACCGTCCGCGCCGCGAGCGGCAAGGCCCAGGACCGCAAGCTCACCGCCAGCGCCGGCGCCTCGACCATCGTGCTGCCGCCCGACTATCGTCCCTCCGAGGACGAGCCGTTCATGAACGAGCGCCACCGCATCTACTTCCGCCAGAAGCTGACCAACTGGAAGGAAGAGATCATCCGCCAGACCAAGGAGACGCTCGCCGGCCTGCACGAGGATTCGACGCAGCACGCCGACCTCGCCGACCGCGCCACGTCCGAGACCGATCGCGCGCTCGAGCTGCGCGCCCGTGATCGCCAGCGCAAGCTGATTGCCAAGATCGATGCCGCGCTCGCGCGCATCGAGGACGGCACCTACGGCTATTGCGAGGAGACCGGCGAGCCGATCGGCTTGAAGCG